>JBMYWE010000234.1:0-4751 GCA_049607125.1 Granulosicoccaceae bacterium
CTGCTAGCGCCGATGGCACGATTGTACCGCCCGATGGGTACAAATAAGTCCAATCAGGCTAGCTGCAGCCAAACTTTAACCCAAGTAGCCCACACAATCGGCACTAAACTGCACGCTACTTTCTGTAAAAAACAGCACCGTCGCGGTGCCACTCAAGGCCAAGAGCATGCAGCAGTCAGACGATTTTGGATTCGGCACACAGATTCGCAAGTCCCCCTATTTCGACGCCACGGTACGCTGGGGTGCCAAAGCGTTTTCAGTGTACAACCACATGTATATTCCACGTGACTTTGGTGACCCAGAGCAAAATTTCTGGAACCTGGTAAACGACGCCATACTCTGCGATGTAGCGGTTGAGCGACAAGTAGAGATTACCGGCCCCGACGCCTATACATTTACGCAAATGCTGACCCCGCGAGATTTATCCAAATTAGCGATTGGTCAGTGCAAGTACATTTTAATTACCAACGCCGACGGCGGCCTGCTAAACGACCCGATTCTGCTGCGCCTCGCCGAAGACAAGTTTTGGATCTCCCTAGCCGACAGCGACATTTTGCTTTGGGCACAAGGGGTGGCAGTAAACTCGGGCATGGATGTTCAGATCCGCGAGCCCGATGTTTCACCCTTGCAGTTGCAAGGCCCCAAGTCCGGGGAAATAATGCAAGCCTTGTTCGGCGAATCTATTGCCGACCTGCGCTACTACTGGCTGCGCGAAGTCGAGTTGGGCGGTATTCCGTTGATCGTATCGCGCACGGGCTGGTCTAGCGAGCTGGGTTATGAGCTCTACCTGCAAGATAGCTCACGCGGCGACGAGCTGTGGGAGAAAATCATGTCCACTGGTGCGTCCCTAGGGCTAAAACCTGGTCACACGTCCTCTATTCGCCGCATAGAGGGCGGCATGCTCTCCTACCACGCCGACGCCGATATTCACACCAATCCCTACGAGTTAGGACTGGACAGGCTCGTCAACCCCGACATGCAAGCCAACTTTATTGGCAAGGCGGCATTGCAGCGGATCCGCAACGCAGGCATCAAACGACAGCAAGTGGGTCTCGAGCTAGACTGCACAGCACTTACCGGCCCCAATACCACCTTCTGGCCTATCGATGTAAACGGTGAGAACGTTGGCAAAGTTACCTCAGCCGTATACTCACCGCGCTTGGAAAAAAACATTGCGCTGGCGATGATCGACACCCAGCACGCCACCATCGGAAACCAAGTCGAGGTGCAATTACCGCACGGGCCAGTGCGGGCAACACTGGTGGAGCGCCCTTTCTACGACCCCAAAAAACAACTGGCGAGCGGCTAAAGGAGCTAGGCAGGTACCCGAGCGGCATGGCGGTTTACGCAGTGCCTGCCCGGAGCCCCTGCGGTGATCCTCCAGCCACCACACAACCCAAACGAGCTGAGCAAAGAGACCCATGGGACATTTATCTATCCAACTCGAATGGCGCCGCCGCGAGCAGGCGTTTCGAGCGGGCGCCTACAGCACGGTTCACACCGTTCACTACAACGACAATTTTGCGCTGCACGTTGACGCCGCACCGGACTGGGGTGGTCACCCTGACAACACAAACCCCGAGCAAGCGCTGGCGGCAGCCTTGTCCAGCTGTCACATGATGACCTTTCTCGCCCTGTCGGCAAAGGCAAAGTGGCCCGTTGCCAGTTACGAAGACGAGGCTGATGCGCATCTGGGCAAAAACCCCAAAGGCCAGATGAGCGTGAGCCAAATAGACTTGCACCCGCGCGTGCAATTCGATGCGGGCTTTGCTGTAGACGAGCAACAACTAGCCGAGATGCACGAGCGAGCACACCGATATTGCTTTATCGCCAATTCACTGGCTGATACTGTAGCAATAAACATTTTGTAGGGAATTGCAGCCATGAGCACCAGCGGGCAAAGCGCGAACTTGCTATTAAAAGAACTCGACGACAACGGCATTTGGCGCCTCACTCTCAACGACGAACGGCGACGCAATGCACTGTCGGAGGCAATGTTAAACGAGCTGGCAAAGGCTTTTGCACACGCGGCCACAGACCCAGCCATTCGGGTAATAATTCTCGCCGCTAAAGGCAAGGCATTTTGTGCTGGGCACGACCTCAAAGAGCTGAGCGCCGGGCGCGAGGCTGGCGACAAAGGAAAGGCCTATTTCACCAAAATCATGCAACTTTGCTCCCGTGTGATGCAAGGTATTGTCCATTGCCCCAAACCTGTAATCGCCGAGGTGCGTGGCATCGCCACCGCTGCGGGTTGTCAGTTAGTCGCTAGTTGCGATTTGGCCCTGGCAGCCAACGAAGCACAATTTAGCACCCCAGGGGTTCATATTGGGCTGTTTTGCTCCACGCCGATGGTGGCCCTGTCGCGCAACGTGGCTAACAAACATGCTATGGAAATGCTACTCACAGGCGACATGACTTCCGCCGAGCGCGCAGCCGAGATCGGCCTGATAAACCGTGCCGTGCCCGAGCAACAACTCAGCGACACCACACACGCCATGGCGCACAAAATCGCCGGTAAATCCTCGATGACACTCGCCACTGGCAAGCGCGCCTTTTACCAACAACGTGAGATGCCACTGCCCGACGCCTACGACTACGCCAGCCAAGTGATGGTTGAAAACATGTTGGCGCAAGACGCAGTAGAAGGCATCAATGCCTTTGTCGAAAAGCGTAACCCGCAGTGGCGCGACCAATAAACTTCACATTCTCGGGGGCGGTATACGCACCTACTAGGGGAGCCGCATGAACCTCTACAACCACCAACTGGATAAAAACCCAGCCAACTATCAGCCGCTGACGCCACTCAATTTTTTGCAGCGCGCGGCAACTGTTTTTCCGCACCACACGGCGATCGTGCACGGTGCCTTGCGCCGAAATTACGCCGAATTTTACGCCCGCTCGCGTCAACTGGCCAGTGCACTATGTCAGCAAAGCATCGGGCGCGGCGACACCGTGTCCGCCATGTTAGCCAACACCCCCGCCATGCTCGAGTGCCACTACGGCGTGCCTATGTGCGGGGCAGTGCTGCATTCTATCAACACCCGACTCGATGCCGCCGTGATAGCCTTTCAGCTGGATCATGCAATGAGCAAGTTGGTGATCGTCGACTGCGAGTTTATGCCACTGATGCAAGAGGCATTGAAACTGTCGACAGTAAGCCCCGAACTTATTCAGTACGACGATGCAGAATACACCGGGCCACGAGCAGAGCTCGACTGCCTAGACTTTGAGCATTTTTTGCAGCAAGGTAACCCAGAGTTCGAATGGCTAATGCCGGAAGACGAATGGGACGCCATTTCAATAAACTACACCTCTGGCACAACCGGCAACCCCAAGGGAGTCGTCTCGCATCATCGAGGCGCCTACCTGCTGGCGCAGGGCAACGCACTGACCACCTCGATGGAGAAACACGCCGTTTACTTGTGGACGCTGCCCATGTTTCATTGCAATGGTTGGTGCTTCCCGTGGACGCTCTCGGCCATTATTGGCACACATGTCTGCTTGCGCCAAGTGCGCGCCGATGCCATTTGGTCAGCACTGGCCAACGAGGATGTTACGCACCTGTGCGGCGCTCCGATTGTTATGTCTACGATTGTCGCGGCACCCGAGGCGATCAAACGAGAGCTGGGGCGCACGGTGCAAATTTTTACCGCCGCCGCCCCCCCTCCCGAGAGCTTACTCGCCGACATGAGACACGCTGGTTTCGAGGTGACACACTTGTATGGTCTCACCGAGGTTTACGGCCCTGCGGTGGTCAACGACTGGCACAAAGAGTGGGATGACCTACCCTCAGCCGAGCAAGCCAAACTCAAAGCTCGCCAAGGAGTGCGCTATTTACCACTGGAACAACTCAGCGTGCTAGACCCCGACACGCTGGAGCCCGTGCCAAAAGACGGCCAGACCCTAGGCGAGGTGATGTTTCGCGGCAACGTGGTAATGAAGGGTTATTTTCGCAACTCAGAGGCAACACAAGAAGCTTTCGCCGGCGGCTGGTTTCACTCAGGAGACTTGGCTGTTATGTACCCTGACGGCTACTTGCAGCTTAAAGACCGCTCCAAAGACATCATCATCTCCGGCGGCGAGAATATCTCTTCCATTGAGGTGGAAGAAGTATTGTACCAACACGCCGCCGTCGAGGTGGTGGCGGTAGTGGCCATGCCGCACGAAAAATGGGGCGAAACCCCTTGCGCTTTTGTCGAGCTTACCGCAGGGCAAGAAGCCTGTGAAGACGAGCTACGCCAGTGGTGCAGAGATCGACTGGCGCCTTTTAAAGTGCCTGGCAAAATCGTGTTTACGCAGATCCCTCGAACCTCCACTGGCAAGGTGCAAAAGTTTGTTCTGCGAGAAAAAGCCAAGCTTGGCTAGAGATATTTGGTTTTTATACAAGCGCCGCTCACTCAAAGGTAAGAGCCCCTTGTTCTAACCATGCCACCAATCGACGTGCTTTTAGCTTAAGCTGGCCCAACGCCGGGGTTATCTCCCGGTTTGGCACCACCTATACCCGCTTCTGCCGCAAAGGCCAGCATCCGGTCAAGCCCGGCCACCGCCTTAACACGCACGGTTTCGTCAACCTCCACTTGATTGCTGAGGTTTTCTAAGGTGGACACTAGGTTGCGTAGGTCGTTCATCGCCATCCAAGGGCAGAATGCGCAACTTTTACACGTGGCGCTCTCGCCAGCGGTGGGAGCCGCGAGGAATGTGGCTTCGGGATAGCGCTGCTTCATCTTGTGCAAGATGCCGTTGTCGGTGGC
>JBMYWE010000235.1:0-4751 GCA_049607125.1 Granulosicoccaceae bacterium
AAAGCAGAAAATATTTACTACATCGGTGATCTGATTCAACGCACAGAAGTTGAGCTTCTCAAGACGCCAAACCTTGGCAAGAAATCTTTGACGGAGATTAAAGACGTTCTGGCACAGCAAGGTTTGACGCTGGGTATGCGCCTAGAAAATTGGCCGCCACCCGAGTTGCTTAAACAACGTGAATCCGGCCGCTAGTCGACGAATAAAAGTACGGTATTAAACAATGCGACACCAAAAATCTGGGCGTAAGCTCAATCGTAACAGCAGCCACCGTAAAGCGATGTTTCGCAATATGGCCTCGTCTTTGATCGAGCATGAGACAATTCGCACAACTTTGCCAAAAGCCAAAGAATTGCGCATGGTTGTCGAGCCTTTGATCACGATGGCGAAGGAAGACAGCGTGCACAAGCGTCGTCTGGCTTTCTCACGTCTGCGTAACAAAGAGACAGTTGGAAAACTGTTCACCGACGTAGGTCCGCGCTTTAAAGAACGTCCTGGTGGATACACGCGTATCCTGAAAACAGGTTTTCGCGAAGGTGATAAGGCCCCGATGGCGATCATCGAGTTTGTTGATGGGTCTGCTGAGTAAGCTGAGCTTGAGACAGAAAAAGACCGCTTAGGCGGTCTTTTTTTTGGTCACAAAAAACTCACCACCTCGACGGCGTAGGTATTTATTTGTCCATTGCCGCGAGGTACTTACCCGTGTAGGAGCCAGGAATTTTGCATAGATCCTCGGGTGTGCCAACACCGACAATCGAGCCACCTCCAGCACCACCTTCAGGGCCTAGATCTATGATCCAATCAGCTGATCGGATCACATCGAGGTTATGTTCGATGATCACGATAGAGTTGCCTTGGTCCGCAAGCTTGTTGAGAACCTGCATTAGCTGCTCAACATCGTGAAAGTGAAGTCCGGTGGTGGGTTCGTCGAGTATGTAGAGGGTGTTGCCGGTATCGCGCTTGGATAGCTCTTTCGCTAGCTTTACCCGCTGGGCTTCACCGCCTGAGAGGGTGGTGGCGTTTTGTCCAAGAGTGATATACGACAGCCCGACACCTTGGAGTGTGTCGAGCTTGCGTTTTACAACAGGCACTGCATCAAAAAAAGCCAGCGCATCCTCTACTGTCAGCTGAAGTACGTCTGCGATTGTTTTGCCCTTGTATTTGATGTCTAAGGTTTCACGGTTATATCTCGCGCCGTGACAAACATCGCAAGGGACAAACACGTCGGGCAAAAAGTGCATTTCGACTCTGGTGACACCGTCGCCTTGGCAAGCTTCGCAGCGTCCGCCTTTAACATTAAAGCTAAAACGACCGGACGTATAACCCCGGGTGCGAGACTCTTGAGTCCCGGCGAAAAGCTCGCGAATTGGGGCGAATAGTCCTGTATAGGTGGCCGGGTTAGAGCGCGGCGTACGTCCAATAGGGCTCTGGTCTATATCCACTATTTTATCAATGTGCTGTAAACCTGCTATTGATTTGACGGGCGCACTGGGCGTGCTGGCGCGGTTGAGCTCTCTCGCGACATAGGTGTAGAGAGTATCGTTGATCAGTGTTGACTTGCCGGAGCCTGAAACACCAGTGACACAGACGAGTTTGCCTAGTGGGATGTCGATGCTGATGTCATGTAAGTTGTTGCCGCTGGCGCCCTCTATTGAAATGCATTTACCGCTGCCTTTGCGGTGTTCATTTGGACGGGAAATACGGAGGTCACCGCGTAAATAGCTACCGGTGATGGAGTTTTTATTATTAAGGATATCGTCGGGGCAGCCGGTGGCGACTATCTCTCCGCCGTGCGCGCCCGCCCCCGGGCCGATATCGACGACATAGTCAGCCGATCTGATCGCGTCTTCGTCGTGCTCTACCACGATGACTGTATTTTGCAGGTCGCGTAAGTTTGTAAGCGTCGCCAATAGTCGGTCGTTGTCGCGCTGGTGTAGCCCGATGGATGGCTCATCCAGTACGTACATAACCCCAGACAGGCCTGCGCCGATTTGGCTCGCGAGTCGAATGCGTTGGGCTTCACCACCCGAGAGGGTGTTGGCCGTTCGCGAGAACGTCAAGTAGTCGAGCCCCACGTTGATCAAAAACTGCATACGTTGATGGAGCTCTTTGAGGATTTTTGAGGCTACTTCTGCGCGCTTGCCGCTCAATTCGAGGTTGGCGAGGTGATGCTGTGCGTCACCTATTGCCATGTTGGCGAGCGTGGGCAGCGTGACGTCGCCAATTTCAACGTGGCGTGCGGCCGTATTGAGTCGCTCGCCCTTGCAGGTGTCACACGGTCTTTCCGACAATAACTTAGACAGTTCTTCGCGCACGGCGGCCGATTGTGTCTCTCGAAAGCGTCGTTTGAGATTGGGGATGACGCCTTCAAATGGGCCTTCAGATTCGCGCTTGTTGCCTCGTTCATTGACAAATGCGAATTGGATTTTCTCTTCACCGCTGCCGTAGAGCACTACCTGTCGGGCTTCTTCGTTTAACTCGTCGAATGGTGTATCCAGGTCAAAAGCATAATGCTCAGCAAGAGCGCTGATCATTTGAAAGTAGTAGGCGTTGCGACGATCCCAGCCGCGTACTGCTCCAGCGGCCAAGCTAAGCGTTGGGCTGCCAACCACGCGCGTTGGGTCAAAATACTGCTCATGACCAATGCCGTCGCAGCTCTCGCAGGCTCCTTGAGGGCTGTTAAAAGAGAACATACGTGGTTCCAGTTCGCTAATGGCGTAGCCGCAGAGCGGGCAGGCGAAGCGAGAGGAGAAAACCAGTTCGTCTCCATCGGCGTCGATCGGGGCGACAAATGCAGTGCCATCGCTCAGGCCGAGTGCAGTCTCAAATGATTCGGCCAGCCGTTGCTCTATACCCTCTCGAACTTTAAATCGGTCAACCACTACTTCGATGCGATGGCGTTTTTTGGGGTCGAGTCTGATGCTGTCGTGCAAGTCGAGCACTTCACCGTCCACGCGCACCCGCACAAAACCTTGGATTTGCAGTGATTCGAATATGCCCTGGTGCTCGCCTTTTCGATCCATCACCAGTGGGGCAAGCACCATATGGCGGGAATCGTCCGGGAGTGCAACGGTAGCATCCACCATCTGGCTGACGGTTTGTGCGCTTAGCGGTTCGCCGTGATCAGGGCAACGCGGAGTGCCCACGCGCGCATAGAGCAAGCGCAGGTAGTCGTGGATCTCGGTGATGGTGCCCACAGTTGAGCGGGGGTTGTGAGAGGTGCTCTTTTGCTCGATCGCAATAGCCGGAGACAGGCCCTCAATGTGGTCTACATCCGGTTTTTCCATCACGGATAAAAACTGCCGAGCATAAGCCGACAAAGACTCAACATAGCGTCTTTGCCCTTCGGCGAAGATAGTGTCGAAGGCTAGCGAAGACTTTCCGGAGCCGGATAAGCCTGTGATGACAATCAGCTTATTGCGCGGTAAATCGAGATCGATATTCTTCAGGTTGTGGGTGCGAGCACCCCTGATCGAGATGGAGTCCATCTGTGTGATTTTGTCTCTAGGCAGAAGGTGAAAAAGCCAAGTGGGCGAGATCGACCAACGTCGACCACAGCCAAACTGGTACTATACGCGTTTTGCCAGAAAGCTCGCAAAAACCATGTCAAATCAAAACACAGGTGCGATGTCCGGGTCCGCCAACACACTGTTAGATCAACACAAACTGACATCGACGGAAAAACAGGCCGCGACCGGTTTGGTGTTGATTTATGTCAGTCGGATGTTGGGATTGTTTATGGTGCTGCCTGTGCTCAGTGCTTATGGTATGGCGCTCGAAGGAGCTACCCCTGCGTTGCTGGGGCTGGCATTGGGTGTCTACGGCCTAATGCAAGCCATGTTGCAAATTCCCTTTGGCATGGCCTCGGATCGCTTTGGTCGCAAGCCGTTAATTTTAATTGGCCTGTTGGTATTTATTCTCGGCAGTATCATGGCTGCCTACGCGCAGACGATCGAGGCGCTGGTGGTTGGTCGGGCCTTACAAGGGGCGGGTGCCGTTGCCGCTGCCGTGTTGGCCTTGGCAGCAGATCTGAGTAGGGAGGAGCAGCGAACCAAGATCATGGCGATTTTAGGGGTTAGTATCGGTTTCGCCTTTGTTGCGTCTTTGGTGCTCGGGCCTTTAGTGGCCAGTTGGTGGGGAATGGCTGGCGTTTTCTGGGTAACCGCTGGGCTGGGGGTAGTGGCTATCGTAGCCCTGTATGTCGTAGTCCCAGCGCCTGTGCACTTAGGCTGTCATCGGGATGCGCAGAGCCACCTCGATCAACTGGGTGAAGTGCTCAAAGATATAGGGCTCTTGCGCTTGGATCTGGGCATATTTCTGCTGCACGCAATCATGACCGGCTGCTTTGTTGTTTTGCCGCTAGCGCTGATTGATGCGGGTGTGGTCGTTGATCGGCAGTGGACAGTCTATCTGCCAGCGGTGGGCATTGCGCTCTTGATTCTGGTGCCAATGATGGGTTTGGCCGACGGCAAGGGCTTGCAGCGTGAGGTTTTCCTAGCTTCTATTGGAGCATTGACCATGGTCTTGGTGTTTTTTGCGCTGGCCAATAGTTCAATGCAGCTGATGCTCGCGATCGGCTTGTTTTTCGGCTTTTTTAGTGTGCTTGAGGCCATGCTACCGTCTTTGGTGTCGAAAATGGCGCCCGCGGGTTCCAAAGGGACTGCCATGGGAGTTTATTCCTCAGCCCAGTTTTTTGGCGCTTTTGTTGGTGGGGCACTCGGTGGCATTTTGTACGGGCTGTCTGGAGGTGC
>JBMYWE010000236.1:0-4730 GCA_049607125.1 Granulosicoccaceae bacterium
TTTGATCAGCTGACTAGCCGAGTTGGGCTGGGGCTGCTGTCGATTCGGCAGCCCCATTGAGAATGACAGTTGGCGTACACGGTGGTCTTCGGCTTTTAGGTTTGCTAGCGAGCGCCTATCTTTCCTGAGCATACTCATGTAATGGCCAATAGCGTCTTGATACTGTGTCACCATGGCTGCCGCTGGCGGGCGTTCTTAATACATCGATGGCTTGTTGTACCTCCTCCAACGCGGGCGGGCAAAAGGCGGCATACGCACGCGTGAGGCCGCCATTTGCACTTTGCATCGTGAAGCTTTGTGCGTGATCGTTCCCGCTCTAGTTGCGCTTGCCCTGCTGCTCGAGGATTAGGGCTTTCAAGCCCATAATTTCATCTTGCAGCGAGGCGATAGTCGGCTCTTCAGGGTGTTCCCTAGCACTAGCTTTAGCCTGTTCTTGGTCGAGCACGTTGACCACGATGCCGATAACCATGTTGAGAAAGGCAAAGGCGGTGAAGAAAATAAAGCTCAAGTAGAAAGCCCAACTGAGCGGGTAGACTGCCATGGTCTCGTACATCACATCGGTCCAATCCTCGAAAGTCATCACGCGGAACAAGGTGAGCAGTGACACCGCGATATCCCCCCAAAGAGTGGGGTTGATATGCTCGAATAGGGTAGTGCCAACAGCGGCGTAAATGTAGAAGATGATAAACATCAGCAGGATCACGTACCCCAACTGGGGCAAGGCCTTGATCAGCGAGTTCAGCAAGATACGCAGCTCGGGGATAATGGAGACCATACGCAGTACCCGGAAGACGCGAATCAGGCGAGCGATCAAGGCTTGATCCCCAGAGGGTACGGGCATCAGGCTGACGGTGACGATGATGGTATCAAACAGATTCCATGGGTCGGCCAAGAAGCGTTTTTTGTCTTCGCAGGCAAGAAAGCGTAAACCGATCTCAAGGACGAAAAACACCGTGATGCCAAAGTCTAGCCACTCGAGTAATTGTGTGGTGGCCGGGGATATTTCGAAGGTCTTCGCGCCGAGTAACAGCGCCGAGGCGATGATGACGCTGACAGCAGTCCATTCAAACAGACGGTTGTTAGCCAGGGCGCTCAGGCGCCGGTTGATCGATTCGGTGTTCATGGAGGCAAAAGGGCAAAAGCGCCATTGTAGTGGAAAGCGTCGCCCGAGGGGTCCTATCTGCAGGGGGTAGTGGATTGATAGACAAGCAGCAATTGAATTTTATCTCCAGATTGCATGAAAAAATACGCTTTTTGGACGCTAAAAGGCGGCTCCAAGGTGTATTGAGAGCGGCAAGCCATATAAACTAGCGCGCTTGAGAGGGGGCCGACCGAAGTTGTCGGTGCCAATTTAATCGATTAGTGGGAGAGTGATCCTCATCATGTTCAAGAAAAACGACAATATTGCAGATTACGACGCCGAGTTGATGGCGGCGATTAACGACGAGAATAGACGTCAGGAAGAGCATGTCGAGCTAATTGCCTCTGAGAACTACACCAGCATGCGGGTGATGGAGGCGCAGGGCTCGCAGCTGACTAACAAGTATGCCGAAGGCTACCCCAGCAAGCGCTATTACGGCGGTTGCGAGCACGTAGATGTAGCCGAAGCGCTGGCTATCGAGCGAGCCAAGCAGCTCTTCGGTGCGCACTATGTCAATGTGCAGCCGCATTCGGGCTCACAGGCGAATGGCGCGGTGTACTTTGCCTTGTTGCAGCCGGGCGACACGGTGATGGGCATGCGTCTCTCCGACGGAGGGCACCTGACCCACGGCGCGGCCCCTAATTTTTCGGGCAAGTTCTACAATGCGGTGCAGTACGGCGTGGATGACAATGGTCTGCTCGACTACGAAGCTATCGCCGCGCAGGCGCGCGAGTGCCAGCCAAAGATGATCATCGCCGGTTTCTCTGCCTACTCCCGCACCATGGATTGGCAAAAATTCCGTGAGATCGCTGACGAGGTGGGTGCGCTGTTGTTTGTCGATATGGCCCACGTAGCTGGGCTGGTAGCTACCGGTCACTATCCCAACCCGGTGGGCATCGCTGATGTAGTCACCACCACCACGCACAAAACACTGCGTGGCCCGCGCGGTGGCATGATCTTGTGTCGCGAGAACGCCGAGATCGAGAAGAAGCTCAACTCCATGGTATTCCCGGGTATGCAGGGCGGCCCGCTGATGCACGCCATCGCCGGAAAAGCCGTGGCTTTTAAAGAAGCACTAGATCCTTCCTTCAAAGAATATCAAGGCAAGGTTGTTGAAAACGCCAGCGCTATGGCTCAGGTGTTTATCGACCGCGGCTACAAGATTGTATCTGGCGGCACTGATAACCATTTGTTCTTGCTCGATCTCTCGCCCCAGGGCCTAACCGGCAAGCAAGCTGATGCCGCCATGACTCGCGCGCACATCACGGTTAATAAAAACACCGTGCCAAATGACCCGCAATCTCCGTTTGTCACTTCTGGCCTGCGCTTGGGTACACCTGCGGTGACCACCCGCGGTTTTGGTGTGGAAGAGGTACAAACGTTGGCCGGTTGGATGTGCGATGTCATTGACGCCATCGACGATGAGAGCGTTCAAGACGCAGTCGCGGTTAAAGTGACAGAGTTGTGTAAGCGTTTCCCCGTCTACGCTTAAGCGTCTAGCGGGTTGCAAAATAGCCGACAGCTTTTGGGGTTGTCGGCTTTTTTTTGCCTTGGAGTATTGATTGTGAGCAGGTGTAAAATTCAGGGAGCAGTCCAAGCGCCTATGGCTATTGATTGGGCGTCTGCCACCAGAGATGCAGAACTATGACAGGAAACTCGGCGGATAGGCTGCGCGAAGCCCTTGAGCAGGATATTGTCACCGGGGTGCTCAAGCCGGGAGAGCGGTTGGACGAGGTCGTGCTCGCCAGGCGATTTGGTGTGTCACGGACACCGATTCGAGAGGCGCTGCAGCGTTTGTCCATGTCGGGTTTGATCGACCTCAAACCGCGGCGTGGCGCTTTTGTGCGCGAGATAAGTCTCACCGAATTGATCGAGATGTTCGAAGTGATGGCTGAACTCGAGGGCATGTGCGCCCGATTGGCAGCACGCCGAATTACTGACGAACGAACTGAGGCATTGCAATGTTCTGTGCAGCAGTGTGTAGAGGCGGCAGAGCAAGGCGACACCGATGCCTACTATCATGCCAATGCGGAGTTTCACCGGCTCATCTATGACGGTAGTCAAAACTCTTTCTTGGCCGAGCAAGCGAAAAGTTTGCACACCCGCCTCGCTCCCTATCGTCGCATGCAGCTGCGTGTGCTGCACCGTATGCGTCAATCCCTCAGCGAGCATCAAGTTGTGGCTGCTGCCATTGTTAACGGCGAGGCCGAACTAGCCGAGGCCGCGATTAAATCCCATGTCGGTATTCAAGGCGATCGCTTCTCAGATCTGGCCGCTCAACTAGCCGGCTGAAACCCGATTCACTTCGGGTCGATTGGGCGCGGGTCGTTCGGCAGTAGCCACTCCAGATAACTTGCCATGGCAAAGAGCTTTTTCTCTGAGTGAGGCGCGCCGATTAGTTGTATCCCTACTGGGAGACCGTTCACTGTTTTTCCACAAGGAATAGTGATCACCGGCAGCGTTGTCGCCGTGACCGAATAGACGATCGCCAACCAGCGGAAATACTCTTCGTAGGGGACGCCGTTTTCTATACCGGGGTAGCGTAGCTCCACCGGATAGGGTGCGATACTGGCCGCTGGGCAGATAAGTAGATCGAAATCGCGCATAAATTCAGAGGCCTGTTGAAACACCCGCCCTTGCGCTTTAATCGAGTCGCGAAAGGCGTCTCCGCTGAGTTTGAGCCCCTGTTCGGTGTTCCAGACTACCTCGGGTTTGAGAATCTGGCGGGTTTTCTCGAGATCATCGCCCAGCAAGGTAGAGTACATCAGTGCGCGAGGTGCCGAGAAAGCCGCTTCTGCATCGCTGAGATCAGGGTGTGCCTCCGTGATGGTGATACCGTCTGCCGCGAGTTTTTCCATGGCGGCGGTGCAGACGGACAAAACTTCTGGGGACGTCTCTGCAACGCCCAGATCGGGGCTGAAGGCCACGCGCGCGGGCGGTTTCGCTTGCTCTGCCGCTGCTCTAAAGCTGAATCCGCTCACCGGCTTGCACAGGCCAGCCTCCGGGCTGGCGCCGACCATGGCGTCAGTGAACAGAGCCAAGTCAACGACATCGCGCGCCATGGGACCCTGTTGCGGGTGGACCAAAAATGGAATATCGGAGGGGCCGCTAGCGATCAAGCCCGGAGAAGGGCGCAGGCTGGTAATGCCGCAAAAGCTTGCGGGTGTTCGCAGAGAACCGGCCAAGTCTGAACCATGGGCTAACCAAGCGGTGCCACTGGCCAAGGCTGCAGCGGCTCCCCCGGACGAGCCTCCAGCGCTCAATGTTAGATCGTGAGGGTTGCAGGTAGTGCCCAGAACTTCGTTAAAGGTGTTGCCGCCCGCACCATACTCCGGAGTGTTGGACTTGGCATAAATGATAGCACCGTTGCTCTCGAGGTTTTCTACCAGTAGGTCTGAACTCGAGGCTATGTTGTTTTCTTTGAGTTTGGAGCCGTAGCTTGTACGTACACCCGAAACATTGTTGAGGTCTTTTATCGGTACGGGCAGGCCAGCCAGTATCCCGCGCTCCTCGAGCGGTTTTTGCATCAGTTCATCTGCGTGTAGGCGCGCCCGTTCAAAACAGCGGATGGGCAAGGCGTTAACCTTAT
>JBMYWE010000237.1:0-4695 GCA_049607125.1 Granulosicoccaceae bacterium
CGCATGCAGCAGCAGACGACTAGCCAGTTGCTGAGAGTCGATTTTCCGGCCCGCGAATTGCACCATCTTGTGATACAAGTCACAGCCCACGATTGGGTGAGAAATTGCAAGACTGTGCAGTCGCAACTGATGCGTTCGACCCGTCAACGGGGTAAAGCGCAGACGACTAACGGGAAAACCAGCGCCCGTTGTCTCACGTGACAAGACCTCATAACGACTTATAGCCCGCTTGCCTCCAGACTCGCAGATTTTTTGCAGAGGAAAATCACCGCGTGCTATTGGCAAGTCAATCTCACCGCTGTCTGCTTCGAGGTGTCCCGCGACAAGCGCAATATAGGCTTTTCGGACGCGGCGTGATTGAAACTGCTTATTCAGGTGCGTGACAGCTTGCTCAGTCAAGGCGGCCAGCATCACGCCGGAGGTGCCGAAGTCCAATCGGTGCACGAGCTTAGCCGCTGGATACATTGCTTTGAGTCGCTCCAAGACGGAATCTTTGTTCAACGGATTTTTACCCGGAACCGACAACAAGCCACTGGGCTTTTCCACTACCAGGATATGGTTATCTCGGTACACGAAGCCCAGTTCCTCTTGGCACGTAGGCGCTATAAATTCTGCAATCACGCTTGCTTACAGACCCGCATTCTTCGGGCGGTGCATTTTAAAGAGCTCGTTTTCACTCACAACAAAATAGTCCGCTGGCCCACCGCCGCGCATGATGGGACGCGCTTTGGCGGTCTGGTACTCGCCATCCAGAAGTAGCGACGATTGGATATGCACACCTACCACCTGACCTAGTAGCAACCAGCGATCGTGCGCATGACCGTCAGTATCTTGCAGTTGCACAATCTGCGTGGTGCGACACTCGAAGCTTACGCCAGCTTCGGCCACACGCGGTGCGGCGACAACTTCTCCGACTACCGCTGTCAGCCCGGCCAGTGCGAACTCGTCGTGATCCGGCGCCAGCCCTGCACTGCTGGTGTTCATCTGTTCGGCCAAATTGTAGCTAGCTAAATTCCAGGTAAATTCACCGCTGGCCTCGGCGTTCTGCAAGGTGTCTTTGCGGCCAATGCTACAAAAACCAACAATCGGTGGCTCATCGCTAAAGGCATTAAAAAAACTGTAGGGGGCAAGGTTGTTCACGCCATCCACACCGCGACTGCCTATCCAGCCAATGGGCCTCGGCGCAACGATGGCTTTAAAGGGATTATGCGGTAGACGGTGGCCCTCGGCCGGCTCATAAAAATGTGTACTCATGGTCTCTACGCTGGGTTGTCTTGGGAGAATTGGCGCAGGGCGTCGCGCAAACCCGAACGCCGCTGCTGCTGATTTTGTAGCATGCCCTGAATGACGGCCTTGCGGGCACAAATGCTGACACGCTCGCGTGCACGAGTCACACCAGTATAAAGCAACTGGCGGTTTAGAATAGCTGCCGGTTCGCTCGGCAACAAAATACAGACTTCTTGAAACTCTGAGCCCTGAGTCTTGTGAATAGTCATGGCGTAGCAGCTCTCGTGGCTGGGCAGACGCGTCGGTAGCACAGAGCGCAAACCACCCATGCCATCGTCAAACCACACTTGCAATTGACCTTGTTCATCCGGCCAGAACAAGCCCACGTCACCGTTGTACAATCGCTGACCGTAATCGTTCTGCTGCACCATTATAGCCCGACCCGGCTGGTGTTCACCCACCGCTACCAGTCCAGCTCGCGACAGCGCTCGCGCCATCATCGCATTGACATCCTCCACCCCTGCAGTGCCGCGTCGAAGCGCGCAGAGCAACTGAAAGCGTGACAGCGCTGCGTGAGCGATGGCAGCGGACTCACTACGCATCAGCTGCCGGTAGTGAGCAACAAACCTATCCGTGGCCTGCTGCCAACCGTTGGCATCTGCCGTCAAGAGTTGTAAGTCTTGACTACCTGCATCCAGCAGGGCCTCTAAGGCGGGCCAGTCACCTGTGTTGATTGCGCGAGACAAATTGCCCACGACACTGTCTGCATCGAAACGATAGCTGCGTCGCAGCAAGGTGACACTATCGGCCAATGGGTGCAATGATGGCTGCAGACTCTGCTCCACACTCGGACACAAAGGCTTGAGGTAGTCGAGCATCGACTCACTACAGCCGTCAAAGAGATCAGCGGCGATATCGGCTAGCACGTTGCCCGCGTCCACCGAGGCGAGTTGATCTCTGTCTCCCAGCAAGATCAGCCGCGCCCGCGGCGGCATACTGGCCAGCAGGCGCCACATCATGCCCAAATCCAGCATAGAGGCCTCATCGACTAACAACAAGTCCAGTGCAAGCGGGTTGTCGGCACCGTGACGGTAATGACCATCGGCGCGATAACCGAGTAATCGGTGCAGCGTACTGGCCTCGACGGGCACATGCTCAGCCGCCTCGGGCAACAGCTTTTGCAGTGCGGGTATCTCTCGCTGGATAGACTGAGACAAGCGTGCTGCGGCCTTGCCAGTGGGGGCCGCGAGTTTCATGTTTAAGGGCTCGCTCGACAAGTGCTGTAACAAACACAGTAATCTTGCCACTGTGCGCGTCTTGCCAGTACCTGGGCCTCCGGAGATCACCACAAATCGTTGTCGCAGTGCAATCGCCGCTGCTACTCGCTGCCAATCGGGTTGTTCGTTGTCGGGCGCAAACAATAAATCCAGCACTTCTCTCAGATCAGTGTCAGCAGGCTCTTCACCGGCAACCCCATGTAGACGTTGTGCCACGTTTTGCTCTTGACGATAATACCGACTCAGATAAACGCGGTCGGAGCGGTCGAGTATCAGTAGTGCAGCTTCAGTTTCACCGAGCGCATTGAACGCCGCGCTGTCCTGCAAAACCTCTCGCCAGCGCGGCAGGCTGTTGGCACAGACGAGCTCAGAATGGCGCTCGGCCCAATTCAGGCAATCTTGTAGCTCTACATACACATCACCCACAGCCACAGCCATACTCGCGAGGGCCGTCACCACCATCACTTCAGCGGCAGCGCCTTCGCCGTCCATCGCGACAGCAAACTGCGCCAATTGCAGGTCAATGGCTCGCATGTCAGGCGTTTCGCGCAGAGCGTTTAGAACAGCTTTCATGCATCCACCTCTTGGCCAGCAAACAAATCGTCCAAGGCCTCTACCAGCGCTAGTGGTGGTTTGTCGTAGAAGATACCCGGCCCATCATCAGCATCTATGCGCATGCCGCGCAAAAACAGATAGAAGCTCCCCCCCATATGCTTGCTGTAGCTGTAATCTGGGATACGCGTTGCCAAATAGCGGTGTAGCGCAACTGTATAAATCAGGTATTGCAAGTCGTAGCGGTGTTCGCGCATGGCCACGCGCAAGGCTTCGTGCCGGTACTCGTCGCTGCTGTAGCCGAGGTGGTTGGACTTATAGTCGAGCACGTAATAGCGATTATCGACGCGGAATATCAGGTCGATAAACCCGGTGAGGTAGCCCTTGACGGTGTCGAAGTCCAGCCACTCCTGCGGGCCTAAAACACCGTACTCGCGCAACACATCGAGAAGCTCTTGGCAATGCAATTGCGGCACCGGAAAGTGAAAGCCCATCTCATTGAGCCGATTGGCGTCGGCCAGTTGTTCGAGGCGAAAATTGGCCAACGGATAGAGCGGTGCTGCCAGCACTTGCAGCAACATAGATTTTATCGCTGTCTGCCAGTGCGCAGCAAAGCCGTGCGAGGCCAAGCTGTCGCGAATCAAATCGTCGAGCTGATCGGCTTGAGTAAAATCAGCGTGCTCGAATATATAGTGCAGGAAGGTTCCCGCCTGCGCACCGCGAGGGAAGAACATAATCGAGTTCAGATCGGTCTCGGGAATCTCGCTGCTGACCGGCGTTGCATCCGCGCTGTCGTAGTCGGGCAGCTCTACATGGTGACTGATCGAGCGCACCAGCGCGCTGTAGCTGCTGATCTGCCAACTCGGACGCGGCGGCTTGGCACAGTTCAAGGCGCGTAACTCGGTGTCGGTTGTGCTGTCATCAATTGTCCGCTTTGTCGCTTCGGGCAATAGCGCTGCACCGGGTATCTCATGTATCCACTCAAACATCGACTGCGAAAACTCTCCCGCAGCGACAGTGGCCTCGTACTCACCCTGCAGCCACGCCAAGGCCGTGTGCGAAGACTCACTGATGTCACCCCAGTACAAGGTACACTGGGTGGAAGACCGCGTCAGTGCCACATAGAGCAAGCGCAGCTCCTCGGCCAATGACTCCTCGCGCATTTGATCTCGATGCGTGTCGAACCGCTCACTGCCCAAGTCAATGCAATCGCGCGCACCGTCGTGAAACTTGACCGTATCGCTGGCATTCCCTTTGCGACCGTGCCACACATAAGGCAAATACACCACGGGATACTCCAAACCTTTGGACTTGTGCACAGTGACGATCTGCACTAGACGCTCGTCGGTCTCCAGCCGCAACTGCGCCGCGTCGCCGCCACTATCGGCAGATTCGCGATGGCGCTCCAGCCAGACTTGCAAATTATCTAAGTCCGCGCGCTCTTGCCAAGCTGTTTGCAATATTTCCCCTAGCTGCAGGTAGTTGCTCAGGCTGCGCTCCCCGCCTGGCTCTGTGCGCAATCTGGCCGCGGTGCCGTATCGAGCAAACAAGGCCAATAGCGCTGCCAGCACACCCTGACGCTGTAGCATCTGCGCAAACTTGCCAAAGCGTCCACTGTGCTCCAGCCACTGCGTGTCTT
>JBMYWE010000238.1:0-4689 GCA_049607125.1 Granulosicoccaceae bacterium
AGCAGGCTAAATATTGCCCAATAGCTTCGATCGTACGAATTAGCTCCAAAACACCGTTTTTTCAATGGCGAAAGGTTGCTTTCCTGCGCTGACAAACCGATAGGCCGCTGGCTTAACCAAGGTGGCGCCCTTAGCGCTTATGCCAGAGCTACTTTGCAGCGTAATCCCACCTCGATTGCGATCTTTAACAACCGTAGCGACTGTTTCTGCATCCAGCTTTTCTATCTGCCGCGCATAGCCATATACCAGCGCCAGCTCACAAATAGTATTGATAACCCGAGGAATACCACCCGAGAACTCATGCACCGCATCAAGTGCTTCATTGGAGAAGAGATCAACATCTCCGCCACTTTGCTCCAAGCGAAAGCGCACATACTGTGAAACCTCCTCTCGTGACAAGGGCGTCAGGTGATAGTGCACAGATATGCGCTGCCGAAATTGAACCAAACGCGGATGCTTGAGCAATCGACGCAGTTCTGGCTGACCGACTAAAACGATCGTTAGTGCAGATTCCAACTCGTCATTCAAGTTGGCCAATAGGCGTATGTTTTCCAAATCCCCAACGTCGAGATTCTGTGCATCATCGAGCAACAGGACCAACATCTTGCCGCGCTTTTTTTGCTCTTCCAAATAAGAGCGTAGATGGGTGACAAACTCCGACAAACCAACGTTGCTTGAGTCGACACCAAAGGCGGCACAGAGCTGAGAGATCAAGTTAGATCGGTCGCTTGGCATGCAATTGACTTCGGCGACAACGGCGTTGCCTTCGAGTCGGTCCAGCACGTAGCGTAACAGGGTAGTTTTACCAGTACCGATATCGCCAGTTAAAACGGTAAAGCCTGGATTCTCAAGGACACCATACTCCAGCATGGCAGTAGCCACCCCATGCTTATCCCCCAGATAAACAGACTCGACGCCCGGATACATCGAGAAAGGCTTATCACGCAGGTTATAAAAATCTAGATACACAGCGCGATCTCCTAGTAGTACTTTGTTTTGTAGCTATAAGCAGAGTGCTTGTCGCGCGATTTGTTCAGCACCGTGCCCAGTAAATTGTATTCACCGAGCAAGTCTCGAGCTCGCTTCACCTCATCTCGATTAGATCCACCTTCTTCTACCACCATCAGCACAGAGTCTAGATGTGGCAGTATTGTCAACGCATCGTCGGTGGCTAAAACAGGTGGTAAATCAAACACTACAATGCGCGATGAATAACGTGAGATCACTTCGCGGGTCAGTTGAAGAACTTTGGGTGAAGACAACAGCTCTGAAGAGCGAGAAGTCGGCTTACCTCCAGGAAGCACAACCAAGCGGTCGATACCTGGGTTAAACAAAACGTCTTCCAGCGGCACTTGTTTGGTGATGTAGTGAGTTAACCCCATCGGCCCTTTGTAATCAAAGAGCTTACGAATCGATGGCCGTCGCAAATCGTAGTCAACCAACATCACACTCTGATTAACTTTTTGAGCCAAGCTGATAGCCAAATTTGAAGCAGTCAAACTCTTGCCTTGTCCAGGGCCCGTGCTCGTCACACCAACGGAAGTCCATCCGTTTTGATTGAGTTTGCGCAACACGCCCGCTCGCAACATCCGGTACGAATCGGCGTATTCGTCCCGTTCTAGTCCTGCTACCAAACGATTGGCTATCAAAGTCTGCTGCGGCACTTTAACAACTGAGGTCTGCGTATATTCGATTTTCAACTCGTCGATCACTTTGTGACGACGAGACGAACCTCGACTTGGATCGACCTTGCCAGTGGCAGTCGACTTTTTTACAGCGTCTCTAAGAAATTCCATACAAGCATCTCAGACGGCGATCCGTCTCTCAGTTAATCAAGCCAAGCGCAAAAACAAAAAAGCAGCGATAAGAAAAGGCACCACCACGATCAATAACGTACCCATGTTGCGCGAAAACACATCAGCGGCTGAATCGATACGACCTATCACCCCAAGTGGAGGCTCATTCATGATTTTTATCAAGTCGCTGACATCGCGAACCGTTCGATCCATCATGTCCACCAACACAGCCATTGCGAAGCCCACAAACAAAGCAAGCAAGGAACCGAGCACGCCAATAGACATTCTTACAGGCTTATCTGGTTCAACCGGTACCTCTGGACTCTCTATCACGGACAGGCGATCACCTGTCTCACTATCACCAATGGCCACATTGAGCTCTGCATCGGAGACTTTCTGACGTGCCTCATTCAAATTGCGCACCGCCTCGTTGTATTCGCGCTCCAGAGCCAAATACTCTTTTTCAATAGCGGGCGTTCCCACAGCTAGCTGCTCAAGACGCGACAACTTGCTTCGGAGCTCACCACGGCTTACCTGCAAAGAGCCTAGGCGTGCTTCAATAGAACGCAATTTTGAGCGAAGAGTGATGTAAGCCGGATTATTCGCTCGCTCGGTGGGGGCAGGCAATGAACTGCCAGCCGTCGCTTGAGCTTCGCGCAGTTGCCGCTCCAAACGGCGAATATCAGGATGCGCCGCCGAGTACTTACGACGAGCTTCGGCCAGTTGTATTTTTAATAGCCGAATATTCTCCGAGTCGTTCATCACCCGCTCACCCGTGCTAGTGACAAGACCACTGTATTTATCGGTGGTAGCCAACTCTGCTTCGGCAAATGCTTTTTCCTGCTGTAAGGAGCGGATTTCAGAGTCGACCGATAGCAGCTGAGATTGCGTGCTTTGTACCGTCTGTAAGTTAGAAGCCGATTGCTCTGGTAGCTTGCCTGCGTTTACCCTGCGAAACTCTGAAAGTTTGGCTTCGAGACTCGCCGCTACTTTTTCCATTCGATCAGCATTTTGGGCCAGCACTTCAGCAGTCGCCTCTGAGCTACGACGCCGACTTTCCTCAGACAACAGCAGCACTCGGTCAAGCAGCTCTTCGGTCACTCGATGCGCCATCTCTGGATCTTTATGCCTGAACATCACATCGAAGGCGACGGTGGTTGCCGATTCACGACCCGTCCGGGTATCAACAACCTCTGCGTCTACACGCTCGATCGCCATCGACTTGCGAAAGCGATCCATGATCTTTTGCTTATCCGCTTCAGTGAAAGCATCCCCGTAAACGTTAAACTTGCGAATAATCTCCTCAACCACAGCATTTGTCTGTATGGTCTGCTGGACACGAGCCACTCGCTCATCCACCTCATTAGCTGAATCAGCACTGGCAACAGCTTTGCGCTGCACCTCAATGGTTCCCGAAGACTGATACTTTGGAGTAACAACGGTCACCGCAAGGGCGACCAAGGCCAACAGCCCGTAAAACGGGAGAAAAAATGCCAACTTTCGGCGACCAAGGATTTTGAATACTCGCGCACCTTCGCGCTTGTCATCCACTGAATCCAAGTAATCTAAATCACTCATCGAATGCCTTCAGTCTTCAATCAATTATATTAAGCTGCGTCTATATAGCGCAGGGTATATTCGCCTAGCTGGATCTCATCGCCATCCACCAATGCGTGCGAGCTCACCGGTACACCGTTGACGATCGCTCGGTTTACGCTGCCAAGATCAATCAGTGTCGCAGCACCCGAGTCCATTTCAATACGTGCGTGATACCGACTCACGTGTGAGCTGGCCAGCTGGACATCACAGTCCTCCGCGCGGCCAATCGAGTAGACTCCATTTTCCAACGCGATTTCAGCGCTTTGCTGACCAGAGCCATCTATGATTTCCAACAAAGGGCTACCAACTACTGGAGCCCGCGCGGGAAGAGGCGCAATGGATGCCTGCACTGGCTCTCCCCCAAATCGCGACAGAGCTCGGACAATCACATCGGCCGACAATTCCGCACTCTGAGCCGCAGCAGCAACAGACAAGGCACCATCGACAATCTGACCAAACCGACGCACTCGGCCTCCGCAGTGCGCATACGCCGCCTGCAGCCCGTTAACATCGTAGACAAGCTCATCTTTCCCTCCGGCAATTCTCCAACGCGACTGTATGTAGAAATCAACATCAGCAGCATGCAAGCCGTCGAGTCTACTGTGGAATCGCGCACGAGCACTTAGCACCGGGGGCACACCACCTACCAAGGAAAAATCGCCGGCTAACACCAATGTCAGAGGTCTCTCTCCCTGCACGACAGTATTGGTCAGCAGCAAAAGTTGGTTCATTGCGTAGCTGTCCAGCAAATGCGCATCGTCTATCAGCAATAGTGAGCGTTTACCTTGAGCATGTACCTCATCCAAATAAGCTCTAATTGCACGCACATTGGCGACCAATTCTCCGCCGTCAGCACTGGCGTCAAAGCCATCGACGATATAGGCCAGCACTTGCTCAAATGACAAAGCGCTAAAGCTGACGAAATGTACGTCGTTGCTATCGTCTAACTCTTGGACTAGTCGCTGAAGTAATAGTGTTTTGCCACAACCTGTCTCACCATCCAGGACAACCAAGGCATCCTCACGCATAATCGAATACACCATATCGGCGTAAGCGCTTTCTGCTACACGATGTGGCACATACCACAGCGGATCTGGGACATCCGCGAAGGGATAAGTAGACAGCTCGAATTGCTCTAAATACATATGATTAGATCGCAAACAGGCGACTGTCAGAACTAGCTGACCAATCGCAATTTAAAACACTGATTTCAGCCGATTTTTCGCAGCAATCAGGTGGCAATAGTGACGTAAGCAAGGTCATAATTCTCCACGCTCGAATGCTATGCTATCGA
>JBMYWE010000239.1:0-4637 GCA_049607125.1 Granulosicoccaceae bacterium
CAAAAGCTCTGGAGCGGTTATGGTGAGATTGTGCGCTATCAGTTGCGGGGCTCAGCTCTGAAGAGTGTGGTGGTCAAGCAGATAGCTTTACCGCAGGAGCTTGCACACCCCCGTGGTTGGCATACCGATACCGGTCACAGGCGCAAGTTGCGTTCCTATGAAGTTGAATGCAATTGGTACCGCGACTACGCCGCTCAGTGTGGGGATCGCAGCAAAGTAGCGCGGTGCTATGGGGTGCTTGGTGAGGGCATGGACTGCGCACTGGTGTTGCAAGATTTGGATGCCGTTGGTTTTGATCAACGTCTACAACACGCTTCGCCCGATGCCTTGTTGTCGAGTATTGCGTGGCTAGCCTGCTTTCATGCCCAGTGGTTGGAAAAGCCACCGCAGGGTCTGTGGCAGCGCGGTAGCTACTGGCACCTGAAAACCCGCTCAGACGAGCTGGCTGCCATGGCCGATGGGCCCTTAAAAATCCACGCGCAGTCGCTGGACAATGTGCTGGCAAACGCATCGTTCCAGACCCTCATTCACGGTGACGCCAAAATAGCGAATTTCTGTTACACCCGAGATCACACAGATTTGGCTGCGGTGGATTTCCAATACGTGGGCCGGGGAGTGGGGGTTTGTGATTTGGCGTACTTTCTCGGCAGTTGTTTGGATGGCAGTGGGTTGCACTCCCAGGCAGAGGTGCTGCTCGATTATTACTTCGAGCAATTGGCTGCTCAGGTGCAGCACAGTGGGGTATTGAACAGCGAGCAATTGCAGCAGCTTTTGACGCAGTGGAGGGCGCTATACCCTGTCGCCTGGGCGGATTTTGAGCGGTTTTTACAAGGCTGGAGCCCCGGGCACGCAAAGCTCAATAGCTATAGTAAACAAATGACCGAGCAGGCCTTAAAAAGTGTGGCTAGGGTGCAATGAGTGCAAGGAACTGCACCACAAAAAAAGACGCCGAACTGGGGGCGATTACCGCATCTAACCTCACTCCTCCCTACTGCTTGCGATCTACAGGGTGATAATAAGAGCAGACTTTGAAACCTAGCGGCTAATGCTTAAATTTGCCTACGCAATAGCCAACCCAGCCTCAGCTAGCTTTTCTGATGACCACTGTACCGGCAATGATATCGTGCCAGCCACGCTTACGCTTGTTAAACAGCACCCATATGAAACCCAGACCCAGCACTATGCCTGAAACGAAATAAGCCAAGTATCGCACTATGGCGCGAGCTACGCCGATGTTCTCACCGGTCTCTGCGTGCACGACCTGGCAACCCAAGACCATCTTTCCAGGGGTGGCTCTAAACCTGACCCATAAAAAAACGGTGACGGCCAGCGGCAGAATATACTCCAATAGTAGCGTTTGAGTATCTGGCATGGCTAGCGTGTCTTGGCTTAGAAAATCGTTACCTAGCAACATCATCATAACGGGGATCATCACGAGCATTGCGATGACGGTGTCGATGAGTGTTGCAAAAACTCGGCGCCAAAAACCTGCATAGACGGGCTCTAAATCGGCGACTATGTTGGCGACAGGCGGTGTGAAATGATCGTCGGACATGGGCGGGCTCCTCAGTTAAAACCTATTGTAGTGGGCAGCGGATATTTTGCTGGCGGCCGGGTTGTGTTGTCCCTGTGCCATAGGAGTTCTGTGGGTGAGTTTAAGTCGGGGTTGTTTGCCGACCAGCCCCACTGTCGACGTCAGTTAGGTAGAGGGCCGACGCATCAACGGCACTTGAGAGGCGAGCATTCCCGCTAGCATCAACCCGCAACCCAGCAGGCCACGGCTGTCCAGTACCTCACCCAGTATCCACGCTCCGCCGATGGCGGCAAACACGGATTCCAAGCTCATGATGATGGCAGCGTGTGAGGCAGGAGCATTTTTTTGTGCATAGATTTGCAGCGTATAGGCGACTCCCACAGAGGCCACGCCAGCCCAGAGGATTGGCCAGGCGGTGGAGCGAATGTTCTCGAGCGTGAGGGTGTCGAGCTCACGCACAAGCGCGACCAGTAGGCTAAGTAGGGCACAGACCACAAACTGCCAGACCGCCAAGCGCAAGTTGTCGAGGCTCTTGGCCAAATGTCCTATGACGAGAACGTGCCCAGCAAAAAAACCAGCGCAAACCAGCACCCAGATATCACCGGTGTTGACGCTAAAATCAGGCCCGACGCTGAGTAGGTATAAGCCGACAACCGCAATGACAGCGCCTATCCAGGTCCAGGGCCCGGTGCGCTGGGCGAAAAAGATGCCGATCAAGGGCACCAACACAACATATAGACCTGTAATAAAGCCCGCGTTGCCAGCGGTAGTCCACAACAGCCCAATTTGTTGTGTCGCGGAACCCATAAACAAAAATAATCCAGCGACAAACCCACCGAGCCAAAACTTTTTGCCGCCCTCGGTACCTGTGGCAGGCGGAACAAACCACAGCAGAGGCAGCAGCGATAGAACGCCGACAGCGAAGCGGATGCCGTTAAAGCCAAAGGGACCAAGGCTTTCCATGCCTAGACTCTGCGCTACAAAGGCAAAGCCCCAGATAGCGGCGACAAGCAAGAGTAGCGCATCAGCGCGGAGGTTGCGGGTGTGCATAGTCTAAGGCTGCTTTAGAAAACGGAAACGGATAATGCGACAAGCCGAGCAATTGGGCAAGGGTGCTGGCAAGGTTTATTTCTGAGGCTTCAGAGCAACGCCGCATTGAACTTGAACTGCAGGAAATGCTGTGAAATTGTCAGCTAGTGACCAAAAAACTAGTTTGATTCCGTTGCCTCCAACTTGCAAGTCTAGTCATTGAAGGCGCCCCATACTGGCCGAGTGGCGTCCTACTAGCTGGGGGAAACGCCGTTCTGACATTTCATAGATTACAGCGTCAATATATGAGGTGGATGCCCTGTTAAGACGTTCCCGCAGTGATTGATTTCTGGAAGAGAAGTGGATTTGATAATTTGGGAATTTCATCACCACGCAAGCTCTCGCGGCAGAGGAAGGTTCTCTGGCTATGAGCTAGGAAGCTCATGTTGGTAGCTTACTGAGCAAGGATCTGAAAATGTACTTGGTGATGCACATATGCCATGTTTGGCCCGATGTAGCTGGTCGGGCAGTTTTGGGCGTTGTAAAAGCCCGATGCCTGCATCATCACAGCCTTTAAAGTACGACTGATTTTGATTTAGTTTATTGTCATTAAGGTGCTGAAAATATTAGTAAAAATACAATTTTTCATCTTGTCAAAATATTGGACTTAGCGTCAATTTCGGGGTAGTTTAAAAGGTAAGTAGCGTAAGGAGAGCCGTTATGTTTAGTAGGATCGTTGTCGGAATTGATGGTTCGGAGGCGTCTGAAAATGCCTTCCGCTTAGCTTGTGATATAGCGCAAAAATATACCTCAGAGATTCACGTTGTCCACACCCCTCAGCCGAAGACTGTTGCCTTTGCACTGGGGGCTACTACGGGTTATCACACCGTAACAACTATGCCCTCGGAAGACGAAGTCCAAGCGGCGAGCGACAAAATTGTCCAGTCAGTGGCAGCCATAGCTGATAACTTCCAACTGGCTATCTCTGGTGTCAATACCGAGCGCGGGGACCCTGCAGATCAACTGGCAGGATACGCTGAGAAATGTGAGGCGGATTTGATCGTAACCGGTCGCAGAGGCCTAGGTGGCGTGGGGTCATTGCTACTCGGCAGCACAACTCAGAAAGTCTCTCATTTGGCAAAATGTGCCTGTCTCTCAACGGTATAGCCGTTGGTGTCTATGCGGACACAGCCAAGTGAGTCACCACGACTTAGCGATTGGCCGAGCCCAGAGAAGTCAATCGCCGAGCGTGAATTTGCTCGGCGATGGTGTTCGCTACTGGCCCACCAGACCCCATTTCTGCGCGGTCTGATGAATAAAGCCATTAGCTTTTTTGAGTTCCACCCAGTGGTTGACGTAGTTGATCCAGACTTGATCAGCCTGCGGCATCAACATAGCCAGCGGCGTTTTGGCGCGTCCTTGGGCTACCGGCACTGCGGCCATCTGGGGGAATTTGGCAATCAGTGTAGCCGCTTCTACATTGGAGGTGATGTGTGCGTCGGCACGACCTGCCAATACTTCCTGAAAGTCGCGTGAGGGCGCCTCAATAATCTTGTGTTTGGCGTCGGGGAAAAAGCTTTTCACTTGTTGCTCTTGCGTGGTGCCCAATGTGGCGGCGACAGTCACATCGCTGTTGTTCAAGCTTGCCCAGCTGTCGTATTTGTCCAAGTTCTTTTTTAATACCAGCGGCACTGTTTCAACGGCGAAATAGGATTGGCTGTAGCCAGCCACACGGGCGCGTTTCATCGAAAGAGAAGCGCTGCCGGTGATATCGTACTTGTTCGACACCACGCCATTGACCAGCGTTTTCCAGTCGGTGGGTACGAACTCAAGTTCGACACCTAGGTCCTTGGCGAGTTCTGTCATTAGGTCGATGTCGAAGCCCTTGTAGGAATTGGTGCGAGGGTCTTTGATCGACATCGGATTCCAGTCACCCGTGGTACCAACCTTGAGGGTGCCGCTGTCGAGAATTTCGTTTAAACGCGAGCCTTCCGCGTGGCTAGGGGCTGCGCTTGCCAGCAGTGCAATGGCGGCAATAGTGGACGCAATAAAATGTCTCTTTTTCATGAATTCT
>JBMYWE010000240.1:0-4634 GCA_049607125.1 Granulosicoccaceae bacterium
GGATAGCAAGCGCCGTTTGGAAGACAAACTCGGAGCAGAGGTTGCAAGCTTTGCCTACCCCAATGGCAACTACGGGTCTCGCGAGGTTGAACTGGTGCGCGAAGCGGGGTATCGCCACGCAGTCACTGTAAAGCCGGGAGTCAACCGGCGTGACTCCGATCCGTTGCAATTACGTCGCACAGAAGTGACAGACCGCGATGGCTCTACGGAACTCGAGGCCAAGCTCGATGGCGCGCTGGACCCAGTGCACAGAATTTTAGACATGAAACGCGAGTGGCAGTTTAAACAACGCCGCGCGCAATCAACGGAAAGCAACCCATGAAGATTTTATACCTGATGACTGAGCCCTTTGGCTACGGTGGCGTGCAATCGGATATCCTGGCCCTGTCAGAGGATTTGACCGCGCGTAACCACGAGGTTTTTGTTGCGACTACCGAAGGGGAATTGCTTGAAGAGTTAAAATCCAAAGGGGCTATCTTCTGCCCAATTGATTTTAATATATCCGGCTTTGGCGGTATGTTGGCAGCAGCCAAAGCACTCAATGCATTGGTCGAACAGCACGGTATCGATCTTGTTGCGCCGCAGTCTGTTCGGTCTTCGTTGGTGACTTTGCTGGCGCTCAAAATTATGCATCGAGGTGCGCGGCCACCAATCGTCACAACCATACACAATATCCACAACCCAGTGCATTTTCGCTATGCGGGTTGGTTATTACGCGCCTGCGCCGACTACGTGATTTTTGAATCCCACTACGAACGCGATCGCCTGCTCAAAAGCGGCCTCCCAGCTGATCGAAGTGGGGTGGTGCACTCGGGGATCGATGTGGTGAAGTACGCTCCACGCGAGCCCTCACAGCGCATACTGGAAGAGTTTTCCCTAGATAAAACTCAGCATAAAACCATGGCGATTGTTGCGCGATTGTCGGAGGAAAAAGGACACAACTATTTGCTTGAAGCTTTTGCTAAGCGGGTAGAGGTCGATTCAAATCTGCGGTTGCTGATTGTGGGTGACGGCCCACTGCGGGCCGAAGTGGAAGCAAAAATCGATGAGTTGCAGTTGCACGACACCGTCACGATGACGGGAGCTCGCCGTGACGTCGATGAAATACTATCAGTCATTGATGCGTTTGTTTTGTCTTCGACGCGAGAGTCCTTTCCGCTGGCGGCGCGCGAAGCAATGGCTGCAGGCCGGGCGGTGGTTGCGCCGCGTATTGGTGGTTGCCCAGAGGTGGTGGATCACGAGGTCAACGGATATTTGTTTGAATCGCGCAACGCAGACGATCTCGCCCAGTGTATAGGCAAGCTCACCGAGGGTGATACCGCAGAGCGATTCGGACAAGCAGCCCGTGAAAAAGTTGTCACGCAATTCTCGCGTAAGGCCTGGGTTGAAGGGGACGAAGAGATTTATCTGCAAGCCCTGAGTGGCTCGCTTGATGAGCGTCATCGATCAGCGGTTTGATTCTTGATTGACCAAACAAGAAAAGGCCGGGCATCGCTGCCCGGCCTTTGCTTTTGAAGGAAGGAAATTTTTCTACTTGGCTTTTGGTTTTTCCAGCCAATCGTTAAACATGGCCAAGTCTTGTTGGCCCAATAGGCCAACAGAGGCCTGTAAGTCCAACATGGCCAGAATATAGTCGTAGCGCGCGCCTGCGTATTGCGCGGCCGCACTCGAGGTGCCGCGAATGGCGTTGAGTACATCGACGGCGGTGCGTGTGCCGGCGTCATAGCCCGCTTCGGTTGCCTCTAAGCGTACCTCGTTGGATTCGAGGGCGCGTTTGAGTGCTTTAACTTGGCTGATACGGGCTTCAACTGTTGAGAAGGCCGTGCGCACATTGCGCTCGATGTTGCGCTCGATGCCCTCTAAGGTTTTCTCGGATGCCAAAGCGGCAAACCTAGCTTGGCGTTTAGACGAGGATACCGCGCCTCCAGTGTAAATAGGCACGGTCAGTTGTAACTCAACAGAGTGAGATTCGCTGTCCCTGGAGTAGGCTTTAGAGCCATCATAGTCGGCGTCTTGGTAGGTTCCGACTAGGTCCAAACTTGGGTAACGGCCTACACCCGCCTGCTTTACGTTTAGCTTGGCGGTTGCCAAGTCTTCGCGCGCAGCGAGAACAGTGGGGTTCTGGTTGAAGGCTGTTTTTACCCATATATCGACGTTGTTTGGCGCCGGTGGCAAAAGGGCAACCTGTTCGCGTAGAACGTGCAGATTATCCACGTAGGAGTTTGTCATTACTCGAAGGCTTTCATTGGCGGAGTTTAATTGGTTTTCCGCCGAAATGACGCTGGCAACAGCTGAGTCATAGCTCGCTTGCGCTTCTTTGACATCGGTGATGGCGACTAAACCGACATCGTAGCGTCGCTCGGCTTGGTCGAGTTGACGATAGATTGCCTCGCGTTCGGCTTTGGCAAAAGTGACATTGTCTTGCGCACGCAGCACACCAAAATAAGCTTCGGCTGTGCGGCTGATCAAACTCTGGCGTTGATCGGCGTGGTCGGCATTTGCCGCCGCCCGCTGAGAGCGAGCCTGTTCGACACTGATATTGTCGCCGCGATTGTAGAGAGGCAAGGTGGCTTGAACAACGCTTGTCATGTCTCGCTGGTGCAGATCCGAGCTATGTAGCACGGTCTCGCCTCCTGAAATAGAGGCTCCCATGGTCGGCATGCGCGCCGATTTGGCCAGATCAACTGCAGCTTCTGAGGCGCGTCGCTGGTATTCTGAAGCAATGATGGTGGGGTCGTTTTCCACCGCCATTTGGTAGACATCCATCAGGTTGTTGGCCAGAGCACTTCCACTGTTCAGGCTCAACACGAGGGCACAACACCCTGCAAGCGTAGTGATACGCATGGTGATTTATCCTTTCGATTGTTCGCAGCATTGCACACAGTCTAGATGATGTGTGGCTTAGGCTTGTTCAAAATTTGTAAAGCTCGTCAGCGCCCTTCAGGGGCAAGGTCTATTTATGACAAAGCAATTCGCACGCAATCCGCACCTCGGTCAATGGCACGGAGAGACGCTATCAGACCCCTATCACTGGTTGCGTGCTGACAATTGGCAAGATTTGAGCGCGGATCCTCTGTTGTTGTCCAGTGACATTCGCGCTTTTCTAGAGGCAGAAAATGTGCACAGTGAGCAAACCACAGAGGGCACCGCTGAGCTACAACAACAATTGTTTGACGAAATGTTGGGTCGCACCAAAGAAGATGATCAAAGCGTGCCTGTGCCCGACGGCCCCTGGCAATACTACACCCGCTCTGAAATGGGTGCACAGTATCGCCTTTTCTGTAGGCAACCTCGAGGAGGAGGGGCAGAGCAACTGATGCTCGACGGCAATGCGCTGGCCGAGGGGCAGGGTTATATGTCACTGGCAGCAGTGGATCACAGCCCTGACCACCACTGGCTGGCGGTGGCCGTAGATTTCACTGGGAGCGAACGCTATTCGATCAGTCTGCGGTCATTGCGTGAGGGGCAAAGCAGTGATTTGCACATAGTCGATACCAGCGGTGACCTGCAGTGGGCCGCCGACAGTCGCACGCTCTACTACACCACCTTGGACGACAATCACCGACCTGATGCTGTGTGGCGGGTAGATATTCACGGTGGCTCGCCCGAGTGCGTCTACCGAGAGGAAGATCCAGGTTTTTTCGTCAGCGTAGGTGAAACGCGTTCGGGGCGTTTTATTGTTATTCACGCACACGATCACACCACCGATGAGCAATGGGTATTGGAAGCGAAAGATCCCAAAGCCGAGCCGCGATGTGTCGCGCTGCGTCAGCGCGACATCCACTACGATCTAGAGGACTGGGGCGAACAGTGGATCATTCACACCAATCGGCAGGGAGCGCTGGACTTCAAGCTTCAGACGGCAAAGATCGGCGAAGATGCGCCTGAAAACTGGAGTGATTGGTATGTTCCGGAGGCGGGTGTGTTATTGGAAGATTGCCTGCTGTACGCCGATTATTTGGTGGTTGAAGAGCAGAGCGATGCGTTGCCGCGGCTGGGTATCGCCGTGCTTGGAGCTAAACTCGCGGCCCCCGTGTTTGATTACATTAGTTTTGATGAAGCCTGTTATGCCTTGGGCAGCGGCGCCACTTTTGAATTTGATAGCACCGAGTTGCGCTTTCACTATGAATCTCCGGCAACACCTGCCGAGCAGTGGTCAATGAACATGGCGACCGGTGAACGAGAACTGCTGAAACGTCAACCTATTCCCTCCGGACATGTAGCCGCAGACTATGTCACTCGCCGTTGCCACGCGAAGTCTGTTGATGGGAAGACGGTGCCTGTTTCAATTTTGCACCACAGAGATACCCCGCTCGATGGCACGGCACCCGGCTTTTTGTACGGCTATGGCGCCTACGGCATGAGCACGGATGCGAGCTTTTCCATCGCACGTTTGTCCATGGTGGACAGAGGGTTTGTCTACGCCATTGCTCATGTGCGCGGCGGCATGGAAAAAGGCTATCAATGGTACCTAGACGGCAAAGCTGAAAAAAAGAGTAACACTTTTGATGATTTCATCGTCGTAGCGGAATTACTCATACAACAAGAACTGGTTTCGCCGAACAAGCTTTGTTGTTACGGCGGCTCAGCTGGTGGCTTATTGGTCGGGGCTGTACTAAACGAGCGCCCAGATC
>JBMYWE010000241.1:0-4624 GCA_049607125.1 Granulosicoccaceae bacterium
GCCCAGCGTGCAGATCATCAGCTTCAATGATGACGACACGCTAAATTTCCATCGAATCGGCGAAGGTAGCGATATACAACTAGCACTATCAAGTGAGGCAGATTTCCTGTACTCCGGAGTTGTGACTGACGTTGCATCTCAAGCAAGTTTCAACATTCTAGTCACGATTAATGAATCGGCTCTCACCGGGGGCACAAGCACCTTAGAGGTATCCGGTACCGATGCCATATTAAACGGCACATTAGGCACCCAGACCTACGTGCAAATGCGGGATATGATCGCTGCCAACCCGAACGTCACTCGAGTGATTATCGAAGAATCTGACGGCTCAATGAATGACGACATCAATGTACACACCGGGCGATTGATTCGGGATGCAAGGCTCGCTACACATGTCCCTGCAGACGGTGATATCAACTCAGGCGCCGTCGATCTGTTTGCTGCTGGCCACACGCGCACAGCTGAAGACGGTGCAATAGTGGGCGTGCATTCTTGGTGCTGTAACGATGACGGTTTAGCGGGCGACGAGCTCCCCCGCGCTGACGAAGCCCATGGTACGCAGCTGACCTACTTCCGACAGATGCTGCCGAGCACGGGTGAGGACTTTTACTTTTTCACGCTATCTGCCGCGTCCTTTGACGGCATCCACAAAATGAATCGCGAAGAGATGGATCAGTACGGTCTACTGACGCCTTAAAGAAAACCATACTAGGGTACTCCTTAAGCGTGACACAACAGCGAAAGTGATATCCAGAATACGCTACCACAGGGGCAAGCACATCCGTTAGGTGTCTTGCCTTATGCAAGCATGGGAAATACCCTCGAAGGTGATTGAGTAAGCGTGACAACCCAACTTCCGCAGCAGGTTTATCCCACGTGATTGAACAACTGAGGCGCAGCAGTGGCAGCGCTGCTGCATCTCAAGTTGACTCCACTACTCGTGAGCCTTCCGGCAAGTACGTAAAAACCCTTAGCACTGAACCTACTGCGCACAATAGAGGTCAAGATAAAACAGCCAACTCACAGGCAAAAACATGCAATTTCGTCAAGAGTCAATTCCCCAAGTTAAGGAAAATCGCAGAACGACCATCAGCCGACGATCCGCGCTGAAGGCGATCGCTGGCATCGGGGCCCTTGGCCTTTCTCAGCATGTACACTCAGTTGAGGGCGATCAAGGCATGCAAGGGGCCTTGGCGCCGGAATTGGATGTGTCCCATTGGATTGATGGTGACGGCCAGCAGGCAAAGGCGTTTTCTGTAGCTGCGCAGCGCGGCAAGTGGGTATACCTCAAGTGTTTCCAAGAGTGGTGCCCCTCTTGCCATTCAGTGGGATTTCCGAATCTGCAAAAGCTCAAGGCAGCCTTTCCCGATGACAGTAAAGTCGCTGCGGCTGTTATCCAAACAACCTTTGAAGGCCACTCCACCAATACTGTGAATGCATTGCGCAAAAACCAACTGCGCTACGAACTATCTCTGCCTTTTGGCCACGACCCGGGAAACGATGATCTGCCGCGTAGCGACCCAGGCCACTACCCCAATACCATGCGTTCCTATCGCACGCGTGGAACTCCTTGGGTCACGCTAATCGACCCAAACGGCATCGTCGTGTTTAGTGATTTCCATATTGATGTTGAACGCTTGATTCCGCATCTAAAGGCGAATACCTAACACTTTGAACCGAGGTGACTGAATACCGATATGGCTAAGCATTCAAGAAAATCAAAAGCAGCTGGTCGTCACGCCAAACAAAAAACACCTCGCAAGAAACGAACAACCTAGCGCCGCTTTATCGAGCGCAGTTTGTTCGCCACCGCCATACTGGTCATGGTCGGTGTTGCCATGGCCGCGTATCACAACAACAAACAAATCGAGTACGACCTAAGCGTTATAGGCAACGGCACAGCAACCGTGGTGCAAGTGCACGACCCCAGCTGTCAGCTCTGTCGGCGACTCAACCGAAACCTCAACCGTGTTAAAGACGATTTCAAAGCAGATATCCAGTTTAAAATCGCTAATCTGGCGTCTGACGAGGGCCGCCAATTCGCCCAGCGGCACAGAGTTGAGCACGTGACTTTGATGTTTTTTAACAAACGTGGTCAACGTGTCAACACACTTCAAGGGGTGACGCCTGCTGAGGATATCCGCGCTGCGCTAGACACCTTTAGCAAGCTGCGAAAAAAAATATTGCTATAAGTCCTTCCTTTGGGAACAGAGGTACAAGCAGGACTGTTGATAAACCCTCCCACACCCCATGATTTCGTGGTTCGCAGTTGACCAACTTTCCACATGCTCGCTACTCGCCGCTTATGGACAAGTGCTAGTATTTTGCAATTGATCGATCAACCGCGCCAACTCGCCATCCGCGGCAGGAACATCGCGTGTGACCACGCAATACGGTCGCAACAACGGTATGGCGGTGGCATGGGCGATACACAATCGCCCTTCGCGCTCAGCTTCTTGGGCAAAACTACGTTGCGCAAGTGCGACCCCGGCCCCCTGTTCGGCCAAAGCCATCGCTAGGCTGGCATTGCCGGCACTGATTCCTCGACTGGGCGAAATATCGCGTGCAATACCCGCTTCTCGGAACCAATCGTTCCAGCTCAAGTGGTCCATGTAGCGCTCACCCCATTCGATATGGATAAATCGCTCTTCGGGCAGTGACTCTAGCGATAGTTTATCTGATGCGTCTTGCTCGGATATCACCGGCACTACAGATTCAAGCATCAGCTCACTGGCGTGATGACCTGGGTAGAAGTGATCGCCGTAGGTGATGCGTACATCAATGCCGTCGCGCACCAACTCGACAGGGTCATCCTCCACTCGGATGCGCAGCGGCGCCGCCCAATCGGCCACCCGAAGTGCCAGCCATCGCTCGGCCAATGCTGGCAGCACACTCACACAGAGCGGCCGGCGATCACGTTCGCCCAAAAGCTTTGAAGTTAACGATGACAGTTGATTAAGGGCGCTGGCGCTGTCTCTATATATCGCCATACCCGCGTCGGTTAAGGCAATATGGTTGTGGCCGCGAGTGAACAATGTTTTGCCAAAGAACTGCTCGAGCTTGCGCACCTGCATGCTCACCGCAGCAGCAGTTACCCCCAGCTCTTCAGCGGCCAGCACAAAGCTGCCGCAGCGGGCGCTGGCCTCGAAGGACTTCAGTGCGTTGAGCGGAGGTAGTCTCATGATTTGGCATCAGTTTTTCTAAGTCTGGATCAGTATATCTGCATTGACCTCGGCCACCAATGCCACGACAGTTAAGCCACTGTTCCAAAACCGGTGTTAGCCACCAAATAAGAGGAGACTCCCATGCCTGCCCACGACCTGACGCTGCACCGCTTCCCTGACTCTCTGCCCAATTTTTCGCCGATTGCTGACGACCCAATTTTTAACCCAGCGGTGCATTTGGCCTTGGGTCAGCCCGAACGCATCTATTCACTGGACGAGCTGGGCTACACGCCCAAGCAACTGACTGAACCCACCCCCTCAAGCGTGGCAGCGACCGACTGCTTTCGCATACTCAGCGACGAGGGCGTGGCGGCTTTATACCATGTCTGCAAACAACTGGAGACTCACACCACATCGAATGCCCGCATCTCGCGCAATACTCGTGGGGGTGTCTACCGCTCACGTTTTATCCGTGACTTGAGTTTATCGCCGGAGATTGCCACGCACCTGAGCCAGCTGATGCAATCGCCGCTACTGCCGCACGCCATGGGCCACCAGCTTGCCCACCTCAACTATCAGCCACTGACCGTGGGTGAAAACGTCGACAAATGGCACTACGACACTTTGCAGGTGGATTACGTGATGTTTGTGACAGACCCGAATGTTGTTGACGGTGGAGAGTTTCAATATTTCAGCGGCACACGCGACGAGATGGAAGCGCTGCACGCAGCAGGCAAGAGCATCCCGCCCGAGCGGGTGATCGCCCCAAGAATGCCTGGTGCTGGCTATGCCGTATTGATGCAGGGTAACTACGTCGTGCACCAAGCGCGCGGTTTGCAGTCACCGGGGGAGCGCATCACCTTTGTCAACGGCTATAGCTTTGCAGACCCAGCGATCAGCGACTTCACTGCCTTCAAGCAACTGAGAATCGTAGACCCCGCCGAGACAGTAGACGCCGAATACGCACGCCAGATGGCCTACCGCAGCGTGCAACATTTACAAGCCTGTATCAACACCCCGCACTACGGCGACACCGACGCCACTATAGAGCAATTGCAACGCGCCCGCGCCGAACTGGACACAGCAATTAGTGCGCTACAAGACAAGAACGACGAGGAAATCAAGCACTTCGGTGACTAGCCTACCCACCAACAAAACCACGCCATGGGTGAGCAACTTGCCTATGGCGTGTCTATGTATTGAACAACTACTTTAGCTATATCCGCATGCTCGGCGTCTTATTAGAATTAAGGCATAGCTCGATCGTTTTTTAGGTGGACTTCAGCTACCCGTGACAAACAATGACCCTGCTTCGCGATATGGCTCACTTCCCTTACCAGGCAACAGCACGACAAACCTGCCCATTTCAATAATGTGACCAAGCAGCACACGCACGATACTCCCGAGAATAACCAGACACACACTTTTTGACACCTGTGTTTTAATTCAGTAGTGTAGAG
>JBMYWE010000242.1:0-4604 GCA_049607125.1 Granulosicoccaceae bacterium
TTAGCCGCGTCTGAACTATTGGAAGACGGCAACAATCGCCATTGCTGTCCATCGCTGACCATGCAGCCCCTGCCCGCTGGCAACTGCCACTCCAACGGATCCACCACGTGCACCATCTGCACAGCAGCCCGACGGCAGACGCCACCCAGGGTCAGTTGTGCCTCTTGGTTCCAGTCGTGGAAGTCTGAAATCACCCAGGCCTCACCACCTGCGTGGGTCACACGCGCCAGCTCTTTGAGCATCTGATCCATAGGCAATGTGCTCTGCGCCGTTTCAGCATGACTGCGCACAAGCGTTTGGCATACCCTCGCCACGCCGCGGTCTCCCGCTGCAGGTGGCACCTCGCTGTGTCGATGGTCGTTAAACACCAAGGCACCCACTTTATCGCCCTGTCCCGCCGCCCGCCAGGCAACGGCAGCGGCGAACCGAGCGCACTGCACCGACTTAAAACAGACTCGCGTGCCATAGCGAAGCGCCACACGCTGATCAACTAGCAATAGCACTGGGCGCTCGCGCTCTTCCTGAAAAAGTTTGCTGTGCACCTGTCCGCGTCTGGCGGTGGTTTTCCAGTCGATAAATCGCAACTCGTCGCCCGCCTGATACGGGCGCAACTCCGAAAAATCCAAACCTCGGCCCAACGGCCGTGCTTTGTTGCTCACACCCGAACGTGTGCGTACGCGTTGACTTTGTCGGCGCTTTATCCGCTTTGCTCCGCGTTGTGCCAACAATTCCGGCATGGCGAGATCCACGCCTTCACGCCAGCTGTCGATAGTCGTTGTCACGGCGCCGCCACGTAGTCGAGCAAGGCTTCGATCACCGTGTGGGCGGTGACACCGGCGGACTCGGCTTCAAAGCTCAGTATCAAGCGGTGGCGCAATACAGCGTGTAAAACTGCTTGCACATCGGCGGGAGAGACATAATCTCGCCCGGCCAACCAAGCGTGCGCACGAGCGCAGCGATCCAAGCTCAGAGTGGCGCGCGGGCTCGCTCCACAGCTGAGCCAGCCCTCGCGTGAGCCGGCCCAATCGGCAGGTTCACGCGTGGCAACCACCAAGCGGATTACGTAGTCCTCGATCTCCTCACTCATGTGTAGGGCCAACACCTCTTGCCGCGCCTGCTCGAGCGCGGCCAAAGTCAAGCGCTCCGCGCTGCTCACGCTCTGGCCGATACCGACATGCTCGCCTCTGGCCTCACCGCGCACTAAGCGCAAGATCTCTCGCTCTTCCTCTCGGTTGGGGTAGTCGACGAGCACGTGCATCAAAAAGCGGTCGAGTTGCGCCTCTGGAAGCGGATAGGTGCCCTCTTGCTCTATCGAGTTTTGTGTCGCCATCACAAAAAACGGCTGCGGCAAATCGTGGGTTTGGTCTCCGACCGAAATCTGCCCCTCAGACATGGCCTCCAAGAGTGCAGACTGCACCTTGGCCGGTGCTCGATTGATCTCATCCGCGAGCACCAGATTGTGAAATAGCGGACCGTGCTGAAAGACAAAGCTACCATCCTCAGGGCGATAGACTTCTGTGCCAGTCAGGTCAGCGGGCAGCAAATCGGGGGTAAACTGAAGGCGCTGGAAGTCGCCATCGAGCAAATCAGACAACGCTTTGACCGCTCGAGTCTTGGCCAATCCGGGCGCTCCCTCCACCAGCAAATGGCCCCGACACAACAGGGCGATTAGCAAGCTATCCAAGAGAGACGATTGCCCGACTACCCGCTGCTGGAGCTGTGTTCGCAAGGACTGGAACGCTGGCAGTTGACTCATGTGTACAATACTCCCCTTTTCACCCAAAATTTGCCGACGGGCTAGTTTCAAAGCCGACCATTATAGAGCTTTAACAGCCGAGGCTAAATATTTGTAATGACAGATTATTCATCTGAACAACATTCGATTTTGATAACGGGTTGCTCCAGCGGTATAGGCCTGTGTTTGGCCCGTGCGCTCCACCTTGAAGGCTACCGAGTTTTTGCCACCGCACGCCAGGACGAAGACGTTGCATTGCTGAAGGCCGAAGGTCTGGAAGCATTTAAACTAGACCTCTCCGACAGCGCAAATATCCAAGATGTGGCCCAGCGTGTCTTGCAACAATGCGAGCAACAACTGTACGCCCTGATCAATAATGGCGCCTACGGGCAGATGGGGGCCGTGGAAGATTTGAACCGAGAGGCTCTGCGAGCCCAGTTCGAGTGCAACGTTTTTGGTACCCAAGAACTAAGCAACGCCGTACTTCCAGCCATGCGAGCAGCAGAGCGTGGACGTATCATTCATATCAGCTCGGTACTCGGACTGGTGTGTATGCCCATGCGCGGGGCCTACTGCGCCAGCAAATTTGCACTCGAAGCCCTGGGTGACAACCTGCGCTTAGAGCTCGCTGGCAGTGGCGTTAAAGTCTCGTTGATTGAACCAGGGCCAGTGGTGAGCAAGTTTAGGGAAAATGCGCTGAAAACTCTGCACAACGCCGTAGACATACAAAACAGCGCACACACCGATCGCTACCAGCAAGAGATTGCTCGACTGCAAAACCCTGGCCCCAACTCGCGGTTCACGCTACCGCCCGAAGCGGTGTTGCAAAAAGTACAACACGCGCTGCGGAGCGATCGTCCGCGCGCTCGCTACTTTGTCACCACACCGACCTGGATCTTCGCTACTTTGCGCCGTCTGCTGCCGACCAAGGCACTCGACGCGCTTCTCATGCGCGGCTAGACAGCAAAGCGAGCTTATGCACAAAATCACCCTTATATTTGGTAGCGTCTATGGCAGCGCGCACTACGTGGCCACCGAAATGGAGAAGGCGCTGCGCCAGCTCGGACATGAAGTTGATCTCATCGAAGAACCTTCGGCGCAACAAATCGCAGCAGCTGACATCTTGTTGATCGTCACCTCTACCACTGGCGAAGGCGAACTACCCATTCGCCTGCACCCCTTGCTGCAAGCGCTGCAAAGCAAGCGCGTCACGCTTGAAGGCTTGAGCTATGCGCTAGTTGCCCTAGGAGATAGCAGCTACACACACTACTGTGGTGGCGGTCGCAGCCTGGCGAGCGCGCTGGACGCCTGCGGTGCGGCAGCGCTGGCACCCGCTTTGGAGCTCGACACCAGCCACTGTCTAAATCCAGAGGACGAGGCATTGCCTTGGGCTCTACGTCTGATTGAGGAACACACATGAAAATTTCTGCTTTTGGCGAGCGCTTCGGCGACCAACTCGGCGTCTTACAGCTGATGGACGACTTTGCGGCTCTGGCCGACAGCACTGAACCCACCGTCATGCTCGGTGGTGGCAACCCCGCTTGTCTGCCAGAGGTAATGGCGGCTTATCAGCAGCAAATGCAAGCCCTTTGCGGTGATGCAAATCAGTTTAATGCCGCCTTTGGCAATTACGACACGCCGGTCGGCCGCATGGAGCTGGTTGACGCACTGGTCAAGCTACTCAACCGAGAGTACGGTTGGGGCATTGGCCGGGAGCATGTTGCGCTGACCAACGGCAGCCAGAATGCCTTTTTCTGTCTGTTCAACCTCTTCGGCGGGCGACGAAGTGACGGCACGTTGCAAAAAGTCTTGCTACCAATGGCCCCTGAATACATGGGCTACACCGATGTCGCTGTAGGAGAACGCTTTTTCGCCAGCCACCGCCCTACTATCGAAGAGTTGCCCGGCGGCCTCTTTAAATACCACGTCGATTTCAACGCGGTGAAAGTCGGCGACGACATCGGCGCGCTCTGTGTCTCACGCCCCACTAACCCCACCGGCAATGTGCTCACTGACGACGAAATCAACCACCTCGACCAACTCGCACGCGATAACGATGTACCTTTGATTGTCGACAATGCCTACGGAGCACCATTTCCCGATATCACCGCTGGCAATATCAGCCCGAGCTGGAACGACAACACCATTATGTGCATGAGTCTCTCCAAGATTGGCCTGCCAGCGGTTCGCACGGGTATCGTCATCGCCAGGCCTGACATCGTGCGGGAAATCGGTGCCATGAATGCCGTCATGAACCTCTCACCCGGAGGCATAGGGCCATCTTTGCTCGCTCCTTTGGTCAAGAGCGGAGAGATCATCACGCTCTCGCGACAGCACATACGCCCCTTTTACAAGGCGCGCGCCGAATTCGCGCGCGACCGCATAACCCGCGCGCTCACCAACACACCGGCACGTTTGCACCGCCCCGAAGGCGCAATATTTGTCTGGCTGTGGATGCCGGAATTGCCGATCAGCACCTTTGAACTATACCAGCGCCTCAAGGCCAAGCATGTGGTGGTGGTCCCTGGTGAGCACTTTTTCCCCGGACTCGAGGGCGACGACTGGGAGCACAAGCACCAGTGCTTGCGTATCAGCGTGGCGCAACCGGAAGCGATACTCAGCAAAGGCCTCGATATCATCATCGACGAGGTCAAGAGCTTATATGCGGGTGTCATGGCATGAGCTTTGACATCCGGCCAGCGACGCTAAAAGACGCTGAAGCCATCGCCGATTTCAATATTCGCATGGCACAGGAAACTGAAGACTTAAGGCTCGACCCCGCGCTTGTGCACCCCGGTGTCAAACGCCTGATTCAAAACCCCACGATGGGCCAGTACAGCGTCGCATGGCAAGGCACGCAACGCGCCGG
>JBMYWE010000243.1:0-4597 GCA_049607125.1 Granulosicoccaceae bacterium
TTGAACGGCGATGCGTGGGCCCGAGGCTCCCAAACCCTGCAACACGCGCGAAAAAACCAATACTTCGAAACTCTGGGTTAGCATCGACAAAGCACAACCGAGCACAAATACAAGCCCGCCAACGAACGCGACAGGGCGTCGCCCAAAGTTGTCGGCCAGCGGACCGGCCACCAGTCCGCCAGCGGCGAAACCTGCGAAAATACTCGAAATCAGCCATTGGCCCTGATTGGGGTCACTGAGTTGGAAAGCCTGACCGATGGGCAGCAGAGCAGGCAAGATAGCATCGGTTGAAAGCGCCATCAGTGACGTGATCAACGCCACCAAGACAATAAATTCTGACTCCCCTGTGTGTTTTGGCAGTTGTTGGCCTTGGCCAACGGTGCTCATGCGGCGCCGCGAGACAACTCATACTCGTGCAAAGCGCTCTCCATGGCTGCGACACCGCCGGGTAGGTCAATTTTCGCTCCGAGACTTTGCATGCTTGAACCTAAGGCATGTAGTGCGCGAAAGAGATTGTGTGTGCGGCTTTGCTCTCCCATCTGGCCAATGCGCACAATGCGCGGGCCAAAGCTGCCCGATATTTCCACGCGGTGGCGCTTAGACATCAAACGCAGCAGTTCAGGGCCGTCTATTTGATCAGGCAGAGCGATGCCCACCACCGAGTTCAGCCGTGCTTCAGGCTCGACGTAGAGCTGCAGGCCCATGGCTTCGATGCCTGTCTGTAGCGATACAGAGCAGCGGTGGTGGCGGGCGAAGCGCTTTTCTAAGCTCTCGGCGCAGATCAAGCGCAGTGCCTCATGAATAGCCAGAATGCCCGAGACAGGCGCTGTGTAGTGGTAGGCCTTTTGATACCAGAACTGATCGGCGAGCTTGGCGTCCAAACACCAGTGGCGCAGTGTATCGTTGCGTCCTGTGATGTGTTGCCAAGCGCGCTCAGAGAACGAAATAAGCGAGACGCCGGGTATCGAGGCCAGGCCTTTTTGTCCGCCGGTTATCACCGCGTCCACGCCCCAATTCTCGGCTTCGAGTGGCATGGTGCTCAGGGTGCAAACCGCGTCGACAATCACCAGTGCGCCGTGTTCGCTGGCGAGCTTGGCAATCTCGGGCAGATAGCGGTTAAACACGGTGTTGGAGGTTTCGCCCTGCACCAAGGTCAATACCTGTGGCTTGTGTTCTAGCAATGCCTTTTTTACCGTGTCAGGATCGGCGCTAAGCCCGTCTTCAACCTGTAGACGCCGCACATTAGCACCGACGCGCTCAGACATCTCGGCCAGGCGGTTACTAAAAAAGCCATTGCAAATTGACAACACAGAGTTGCCAGGGACCACTAGGTTGGCCACCGCCATTTCCATCGCCGCTGAACCAGGGCCTGCCACACCGAGGATATGTTCAGAGCGGGTTTGAAACACGTAGCCGCTCATGGTCTTTACCTGCTCAATGACCTGATTCATGGTCGGCCCGAGGTGATTGATCACAATCGCATTAGCCGCTGCTACCGCGGCGGGGATTGGCACGGGGCCAGCCCCCATCATCAGTAGAGGGTCTTCTGGCAAGATCTGATTTAGCGGGACAATCTCTTGTGGGGCGCTGATGGGGCTCATGCAATTTCCAAGGTATTTCTGAATACGCTTGAGTATAAACAAAGAAACTGCCGTACATGGCGAATAGGGCCAGTTCAGGCGATGAATAGTGCTTGCTTGCCCCCAATGAGCAAGTCACCGGTCCCTCGGGGGAGGGAGTTGGATCCGGTTTATATCTCTAATGGGTGAGGCTGGTTGACGTATGTGCCTAGCTAGGCACACAGGTGCTATTGGTCGGTGGCGTACTGACCAATCAAATGTTTGCCAAGGGACGCCATGTGCACTTGGTCTGGCCCATCGGCTAGGCGAATGGTGCGGGCATAGGCGAAGGCATCGGCTAGAAACGTATCTTGGCTGACACCCATGGCGCCGTGAATTTGAATAGCGCGATCGATCACGGTCTGCGCCATTAATGGAGCGACGATTTTAATGCCACCGATCAAATCGCGCGCGCCCTTGGCGCCATGTTCATCAATGGCGCTGGCCGCTTGCAACGTGAGTAGGCGCGCTTGTTCTATGTCGCACCACGACTTGGCGATATCTTCTCTCACCGACCCCTGCGCAGCCAGAGGCTTGCCAAAAGCCGTGCGCGAAGCGGCGCGTTGACACATCATCTCTAGGGCGCGCTGAGCGCAGCCTACCAATCGCATGCAATGGTGGATTCGGCCGGGGCCAAGCCTGCCTTGTGCAATTTCAAAACCTCGACCTTCTCCGAGCAGTAGATTCTCTGCAGGCACGCGCACATTTTCAAAGGTGATTTCGGCGTGCCCGTGGGGGGCGTCGTCGTTGCCAAACACGTGTAGCGGGCGCACCATTTTCACTCCTTTGGCGTCGGCGGGGACCAGCACCATGGACTGTTGTTGATGGCGGGCAGCGCTCGGATCGGTCTTGCCCATAAAGATGTAAATTGAGCAGCGTGGATCGGGAGCGCCTGTGCTCCACCATTTGCGACCGTTAAGCACATAGTGGTCGCCGTCGCGTACGATCGAGCTCTGGATATTGGTGGCGTCGGAGGAGGCGACGTCTGGTTCGGTCATGCAAAAGGCCGAGCGAATTTCTCCGTTAAACAGTGGCTCTAGCCACTGTGCTTGTTGCTCAGGTGTACCGTATTTAAGTAGTACTTCCATGTTGCCTGTATCAGGTGCGTTACAGTTAAAGACCTCGGGGCCAATGAGTGAACGTCCCATGATTTCAGCCAGTGGCGCGTACTCACGATTGCTCAGTCGACCACCCAGTGCCGCTGGGCGCCAGAGGTTCCACAGCCCCGCTTGACGCGCCTTGGCCTTGAGCTCCTCCATAATCGGCGGGATAGTCCAGCGATCTTCGGCGGCTGCGGTGAAGGCGTGATACACATGTTCAGCCGGGTAGACATAGTCTTCCATAAACTGGGTGAGCTGCGCTTGAAGTTGCTGGCTGCGTTCCGAGTCGGCGTGCATGAGGATTGTCCTTAAGGTACTTATAGAGCTGGGGGAATACTGCCCGAAGGACTGGGCAGGCGTGTTCGCTCTTGTCCCGTCTCCCGGAGCAGTTTGTCGGTTCAGTGTAACTTTTTTTTTGACGGCGAGCTCAAGGCTCTGCAACGTCAGGCATTCAAACTCAACGGATGACTGAACAGACCGTCAGGGCAGCACTTTTTTAAAAGGCTTTACCATCACCGACTCGTATACCCCGGCGGCGAGGTAGGGATCAGCTTCCGCCCATGCGCGCGCAGCCTCCAGAGATTCGAATTCAGCGATAATAATGCTACCTGTAAATCCGGCCTCACCCGGATTCTCATGATCGACGGCAGGCATTGGGCCTGCCAGCGTGAGGCGGTTCTCTTCTTTGAGGGCGTTTAAGCGCGCGAGGTGGTCTGGGCGCGCGGCCAAGCGGTTTTCTAGGCTGTTTTCTACATCTTGGGCAACAATCGCGTAGAGCATTAGGAGTTTTCCTCTGGGGTGTCAGACTTGTCGGCTAGTGCATCTTCAGGCATGTGTTTGGCCAAGTAGAGAGCCTGAGCCAATATAAAAATAATTGTTAATCCGAGTAGACCGAAGAGCTTGAAATCGGCCCATAAGGACTCTCGGTCAGCGGCCAATTGACATGCTTGTACCGCTTGGGCTGGGAAGCTCTGCTCGCAATCAAAGTGCTCCAGCTGCTCAGTGGTGACAGCCGGATAGGCCGCACGCAGTTGATCTTCAGCGCTTCGATAGTGCTGTACAAAAGCCAAATTCGCGAAGCCGCTGACAACAAAAAAGCCCACCCAGAGCCAGTTTAGGCGCGCCCACACGGGATCCGGTAGCTCAATTGAACCGTTCAGCAAGCGCTGCACCAAGGGTTTGCCAGTGAAGACTGTGCCCAAAACAAAGGCTGAAGCAAACAGCCAGTTGATCATGGTGGGTTTCCACATGAAAAAGGTTTTATCTTTGAGCCACAGGGTCAAACCACCCATCACGATGATCAACCCCATTGAGATAAGATGCATCTTCTCGATTTTGCGTTTGACCAGCCAGTTGCCGCTCACTTGGACAACTGAAGCGGCCATAGCCACGGCAGTTGCCGCGTAAATTCCGTAGAATTTGTAGGCGGCGTAAAACAAAATAATCGGGAAAAAGTCGTAGAGCAGCTTCATGCAGGTGTAAACCCATGAGGATTAAATTCGTGGCAGTTTATCGCGAATTGCGCTTCATCGTGCAGTTGCGGTGCGCCTGCTGACAAATTTCTGCGGAATATTGACAAAATTAGGTGCCTCGTAAGGCTTTTGGGCTCAAAATGGCGGCTTAGGTTGTGTCGATTCGACTTCTAGAGAGCATCATGAGCCAGTATTTTGAAATTCACCCCAAAAACCCGCAGCTGCGCTTGGTACGCCAAGCGGCGAACATCATCCGCGAGGGTGGGGTGGCGGTGTATCCAACCGACTCCTGCTACGCCATCGGTTGTCATGTGGGCGATAAGCGAGCCATGGACCGCATCGCGCGGATTCGCAACATCAACAACAAAGGCAATTTTTTTACTCTGTTGGTGCGCGACCTCTCGGA
>JBMYWE010000244.1:0-4574 GCA_049607125.1 Granulosicoccaceae bacterium
CTCGACCACACGTGAAATCCGCTTTGTTGTCCGATCACAGTCAACGACAGTTTGCTGCACTTCATCCATATTCAGCGACTCTCGACCCAACATCTTCCGGAGCGATGCCAGATTAAATCGAAGGCTGGTCAATGGCTGGTTTACTTCGTGATTGATGGCCGCTGACATGCGCCCTAGTACGGCAAAATTTGACTCTACAATCAGAGCCTGCTGCGCCTTTTCCAATGCTTGCGTGCGCTGCTGAACGAGGTTTTCGAGCTTGCGCGCGTTGTCTTGTTCGGCGAAGGCGAGCAGGCGTTGGTAGCGATAGCTGCGGGCCAAGAAAAACAACAGGGCCGCCAGTGCCAGCAGCACAAAACCGATGGTCGCCGTACGCCACAACACCGAGCGCTGAGTCGATAGCATCACCAACTGCCAAGCTTGATTTTCGAGACTTTGCCCAGCGGCGACAAAAGTCTGGTTGCCGTAGCTCGCTCTGAATTTCTGCAGGTCAAGAAAGAGCTTTACCGGTGGCGCAACGGGGTAGTTGTTGGCGAGTACCACTCGCTCCGTCTCCTGTGCACTCAGCTGACGACTATGCGCGTAGAGCATGCTCTTATCGGTTGATTGAATCACGATGCCCACACTGTCGAGTAAAAGCGATTGATGTGCTTGTTCACGCCAGCTATCGGGCAGATGCGCCAGCGACAATTTAACCGCCACTACACCGAGAATCTGCGCGCCGTCGAGCATGGGATGTGCAATAAAAAAACCTGGCACGCCGGTGGTATAACCTACCGCATATTGGCTGCTGAGCTCACCCTCCATCGCCCCTTTAAAATAGGGCCTGAAGCTGTAATTTTCACCGACAAAGCTATTGTCCTGTTCAAAATTACTGGCCGCGATAGTCAGACCTGTTGAATCCATCAAAAAGGCATCACTGATTTGAGTCTGCTGTACGATTACACGCAGCAACTGGTTCGCCTGTCTGACGTGCTGGGTATCAACAGAGCCAAACACTTTGAGCAATCGCGGGTCGCTGGCCAATACACGCGGGACAACGTCGAGGTTTTCCAATTGGCGATCCAACTCACTGGCCTGCGCACTGAGTAGGTTCTGCAGCCGAGTACGCTCACGATCAAACTGCCAATCGTACAACATATAGCCAACGGTCCCGAGTGCCGCAACAAGCCCCACCGCCACCCTGAACCAACTGATGTTTGCCGTCGACACGCTATATCGCCATCCACCGCACTTGGCACGAGAATCGAGCATTGATCAAATGCATCAACAGACCGACTCGCACATGTTGCGGTGTCAGCGAGGAAAAGCGTAACTCTTTTCTAAGCATTCTGAAATAGCCAAAAATCAAATGGATAGTTGACACCCCACCTCGCGGCTCGGCGTCGTGCGCAAAGGGTAACAGAGAACGCTTTCATCTCCCCTTTCTACAGCGCTCTGCTAGCAACCTCAGCCCTGCGAACGTGGCAACGCGCATCGCTCTCAACGACACCCGGTTGCAGCTATTGCCTCGATCGCGCCCTGCGGCACAGCATGCTCTGATTTGCACTGCAGGGTTGAAAGGCTTTTGCCTAAGCGAGGTCTGCCGCCATTTACAGCTTGGTGATTTAACCGCGGTAGAGGTGAGGGAAGCTAGGCAGACACCTTGCTCGTGCGCCAACCACTGGGGCTGGTACCGGTGACACGTTTAAACTCACGATTGAAATTGGATTTGGTCACAAAGCCAACGCTATGCATGATCTGCGTCACGTTCTCATCGCTGTTTTTGAGTAGTTCGCACGCTGCTTTTACGCGCTGCTCGTTAACCCACTGCGAGACGTTTTGCTGCGTTAGCGAGTTCACGGCACGGGACACCTTGCGCGCTGGCACGCCGCACTTTCTCGCTAGACGCTGCAAATTGAGTTCGGTGTCTTTGAAGAGCTCTTGCTGCACCAGCAAAGCCTCGAGGCGCTGCATGATCTCTCGCGACTCTTGCTCATCCTCTGTTTCAATTTCGCTGGTCTCCGGGCCCTGATCTGATTCCCCTTCTTCGGGTCGAGACTGGCCACCGACAATGGCAGCCAAACCCAGCACAAGAATGCCGGGCACATTTCCCCAGGCCACAATCGAAGCGGCGCGCCGACCCTCGTTGAAGCGAAATTCCAGCGAAATCAAAATATCGATAAAAGTGTAGAAAAACAGCAAACCGGCCGTCACCGTCAGGGCCAGGTGGCTGAGGCGAGCACCGCCCAGGCGCACCAAATGCAGTGCATCGGGCCCTCGTCGAGAGAGCCGCCACAACAAGGCACCATAGGTGGCGTAAGTCATCAGTAGAATTAAATCGATGACATAGGGGTAGAGTGCGATACAAACAACAATACTGGCAGCGGGAATAGCGTGCGGCCAGTCATCTCTCCAACGCCACAGCGGAGCCTCGCGACTGAGGCTGCGAAAGGCCACCCAGGCCAACGGGCACCAGAGCGCGGCCTGCACCGCCATCACCGGCAACAATAGCGTGAAGTTATAACCCCAGCGCAGACCAATGACAACAAGGCCAAGGCAATACAACAGCAGCAGCACGCCAAACAAACGTCCGGAAGGCGATTGCAGCAAGCGTTCGCGCGTCATCAACAACACCACAATAAGCATTAAGGCGAGGACGACGGGAAGGGGCAGAAAGATCATAGGTAGTACGGCTTCATCGGCTAAATGGCGTTTTTTCAGATACTTACATCTTGCTGAAGGACTGTATCAAGATCTTGTCCGTCCTCAATCATGATCTAGGACGCGTGCGTTGTAGAGCGGTCGCAGTATAGACCACATCCTAAACACACCGAGAGAGACCACCCGATGAATTCTAAGACATCCCGCGCTAAGTCCCAATCATCTGCCTCAAAAAAGCGCAGCCAATCGCTGACCGCCCTGGCATTACTCAGCGCGATAAGCAGTCAATCGATGGCAGCCGGATTCAGCTTGCTGCAGATTGACGACCCGGGCAGCGCCAAGCCTCTAGAGTTAGGTGTCTGGTACCCAAGCGAAGCGACTCCCCCACCAGAGCCCAACACCCCGTTTAACCAGGCTCTAGCCACAGAAGTCAAACCCAGCGGCGAGCAGCTGAGCCTGGTGATGGTATCGCACGGTTTTGGTGGCTGGCTGGGAGGGCACGCCGACACCGCCAAGGCGCTGGCCGACGCCGGCTTTGTGGTTGCCGCCCCCTCTCATACGGGCAACACCTTTAGAGACATGAGCTCTAGTGTTGATCAGTGGATCGTTGATCGGCCACACCAGATCAGCACCGCCATCGACTACTTGCAGCAGAAATGGGAATACCGCTCACTCCTGAGCGAAGGGCCCGTTGGTGTGTTTGGTTTCTCGGCGGGGGGTCTGACGGCCTTGTCACTCTTAGGGGCCGTCCCCTCATTAGCCAAAGCCGAGCAACACTGTCTAGATACCCCAGAAGAATTCGGCTGCGAAGACGCCGAACTGGTGCCAGCGCTTTTGGCCTCCGAGAGCTTCCCAGCAGAACACCAAAACTGGGGTAAAGACTCGCGAATCGCAGCCGCAGCCATAGCAGCACCCGGATTTGCGTTCTCCTACGAGGCGGACACGCTCGCAGCAATCGATACACCCGTGCAATTGTGGTCGGCACTGAACGACAAACGCGTGCCACACGAGTCCAACGCTCTACCGCTGGCACAGTCATTACCTCAAGTAGAAACCCAATGGGTGAAGGATGCGGGCCACTTCGCCTTTATGGTTCAGCCCTGCACCGAAAAACTAAAAAAATACGAACCTGAGACCTGGGACTTTCTCTGTGTCGATCCGGAGGGCTTTGACCGCTGGCAGTTTCACCACCAGATGAACGCTGAGATCACCCGGTTTTTTAGTGAAAAGTTGGCGCGCAAGTAAGCGGCGCAACACACGCTATTGTTGCAATAAGATCTCGTACTTCAGGTGCATCAAAGGGTGAGTTAGTCACCCTTTGATCACTCACTTCATTCGTTTTAAAGGCGTAAAATAAGAGGCATGAGCCATCATCGATAAGGAGTGATCATGCCAACTTCAGGTTTAAAACGCCGACTCAGTTTGAGCTTGATGGTGTTCTACGGTGTCGGCGTGATGGTGGGTGCGGGCGTCTACGTTTTGATAGGCGCCGTCGCTGGTTCGGCGGGAATCTACGCACCACTGGCTTTTTTGTTGGCAGGCATTGTCGCTGCGCCCACCGCTCTCTCCTACGCCGAACTCTCTGCACGCGTGCCTGAGGCCGCCGGTGAGGCAGCCTATGTAGAGGCTTCCTTTGGCAAACAATGGTTAGTTGCTCTGACCGGGCTGAGCGTGGTGTTGGTGGGCTCTGTGTCCGCAGCGGCCGTGATGCGCGGTGGTATAGGTTATCTCAATGGACTGATAAGCGTCGACACGACCGTCGCCGCCGTGGTGATGGGCGGAGCACTTATCACGGTCGCGCTGTTTGGCGCCCTTGAGAGCCTGACCGTGGCCGCCGTTTTTACCGCAATTGAAGTCGTCGGATTGCTCTTGGTGAGCGGGGCGGGCTTGCTCGCAGAACCCAGCGCCGACTGGCAACACGTGAAGGCGCC
>JBMYWE010000245.1:0-4572 GCA_049607125.1 Granulosicoccaceae bacterium
GATGATCGCGAGCAAACGAGCTATGTTTCGGAAATCAAACTCTCGCCTGATGCGAAGTTTTTGTATATCTCCAATCGTGGCGACGACTCCATTGCCTGCTTTAAAGTGCTGCAAGACGGCGGCCTGGAGCGGGTATCTTTGACACCCACTGGAGGGAAGTTTCCTCGACATTTTGCTTTGACTCCTTGTGGCCGTGGGCTGATTGTCGCCAACCAAGACTCCGGCAACATTCGTTATTTTGAACGCGATATTGAGTCAGGCCTGTTGAGCGACACCGGTATAACCAGAGACGTGCCAGCCCCTTGTTATATTCGCTTTTTGGACTGAGTTAACATGTTGAGGTTTTCTGCAAACATAGGTTTTTTGTGGCCAGAGCTCTCGTTGACAGACCGAATTTTTGCGGCTGCTCGGGCGGGATTTGACGCGGTTGAATGCCACTTCCCCTATGACACGCCTGCGAGTGAAGTTCGCGCTGCCCTCGACCGCACCAAGCTACCTATGCTGAGTTTGAACACGCGCCTAGGCGTAAACGGTCAGCAAGACTTTGGCGTTGCAGCGCGGCCAGACCGCGTCGAAGAGGCACGCCAAGCAATCGATGAAGCCATTGCGTATGCCGCGTCAGTGGGTTGCTTGAACATCAACGTGGTTCCGGGTAAAACAGCTGGTGTGTTGGGCGCTGAACTTTGCTTTCGTGAAAATCTTGCCTACGCTTGTGAACGCGCGGCGGCCTCGGATATATCAGTGCTTATAGAACCTATCAGTCAGCACGCAGCACCGAACTTTCACTGCAGCAGTGTCGAGGATGCATTGCTCACGATCAATGCAGTTGGCGCCGAGAATTTAAAGTTGATGCTCGATTGCTTCCACACCCAGCTAATGCAGGGTAACCTCGAGCAGCGCCTGCGAGACAGTTTACCTCACCTGGGGCATATTCAGATTTCAGCTGTGCATGATCGAGGTGAGCCGGATACGGGTGAAATAGACTACGGTTATTTGTTGGCAGCTGTCGATGCCATGGGGTGGTCAGGCTACATTGGCGCTGAATACAAGCCGCGCTCAGATACTGATGCTGGCTTACAGTGGCTTGAAACAATTCACAATCACAGGAGAACATAGACATGAAACCAATCGCTTTGATCACCGGCGCGGGATCTGGAATTGGTCGACAGAGTGCTGGGGCTCTTTTTACAGCCGGGTTTCATGTGGTGTTGTGTGGGCGGCGGCAAGAGGCTTTAGACGAGACAATAGCCCAGTTCAATGGCACTGATTCGATGACTGCCATCAGCTGTGATGTCAGCAATGAAGAGTCAGTCGATGCGCTTTTTGCCCGTATAAAATCAGACATTGGGCGGCTCGATGTGGTTTTTAACAATGCCGGTAACAACGTGCCCCCCATGCCTATTGACGAGCTGCGTGTCGATCAGTGGAAAACGGTTATCGATGTCAACCTGCACGGCGCTTTTTTGATCGCCCGCGGTGCCTTTGGCGTGATGCGTCATCAAAACCCTCAGGGTGGACGTATTATTAATAACGGTTCTATTTCGGCGCATATGCCAAGACCAGGCTCAGTGCCCTATACCGTATCCAAGCACGCTATCACAGGTTTGACCCGTACTTTGTCGCTCGACGGTCGCGCGTTTAATATTTGTTGTGGACAAATTGATATTGGCAATGCCGCTTCGTCGATGACCGATGCGATGGGCAGTGGGGTGCCACAGGCAGACGGGTCTATGAAGCCCGAGCCTGTTATGGACTCACAACACGTCGCCGACGCCGTGGTTAATATGGCCAAGCTTCCGCTGTCGGCCAATGTTCAGTTTATGACGATTATGGCCAGCAGCATGCCTTACATTGGGCGGGGATAAAGCAGCGATACGCAAACTCGCAATAGCACACAGAGAAGCAGTTGGGGTTGCGGCGGTGCGGTAGACTTGGATTAACAGGAAAGGAGCTTTAAACAGCGACATCCGGCTCTAGCCCGGCGGGGGCTAAGAGCTGAGCAAGCAGTTGGCCTGTCCGGTGGGCGGTAAATGTGGCGTCGCAATTGCTCACCAATTGCGGCTGCCAACCCCAAGTGCAGGCGGCGCTGCGCATGCCTTGACGATGGGCAAAATTGATGTCGCGCACGCTGTCACCACAATAAATCGAGTTTTCAGCTTTCACACCGTATTGGCGTAACAGCTGCTCCAGTTGCTCTTCCTGCGTACCCGATTGATCTGAACCAATGACGCGATGTACCGAGTTACGCAATCCATTGTTTTGCAGGATGGTTTCCACCATCGAGGTTTTGCTACGAGACAAAATGGCAGTGTAGCCACGCGAGCTCAAAGTGTTGAGCAGCTGTCGAGTGCCATCAAAGCACGCGCAGCGCCACAGACCGTTGTTGAGATTCGATTCTAGCAAGTTGGCGAAGCGAGGGCGGACGTCCTGTGCTAGGCCTAAGCTATCGGCAATGCCGTGCGCGTCCAAGGTTTCAGCGTTAGTCAACACCGAAAGAGGGACATCCATAATCTTGACGCCGGCGGTTCTTGCGGCCAGATGAACAGCGTTTTGGTAGTGTTGCAGGGTGTTGGCGATAACGCCATCGAAGTTGAACAAGTACAGATAAAAGCCCGTTGCGGAGGCATTTGAACGGCCCGTGCGACGCTGAGAGCCCAAGCGAGTGGCATTCAAACGTGCGAAAGCGATGGCTTGACTAGCCTGTCGATTTTCTGAGCTGGAGCTTGGTTCGTCGTCTTTCACAGGTGTCCAAATTAGGCGTTGGCCTTGTTCGTGGGTTATTGGCTAATGCTAGCAGTCTATCGGTGGTGGCGCTGAGCTATCGACAGACAAAGTCATTGCACTTTCCACTATTCTACACTGCTTGCTAGTTTGGTTTCAGTTTATCACCGAAGTATATGAAAACAAACAACAATCTTCAGTTAAGATGTAGTTGATTGCTTTTTAACTCGTCGACAGTCGAGTGACGATTACTGATGGAGAGCCAGAATTGGCCGTACTACACGAGCAGCGAAAAGCTGGCATTCACTATCAAGTGCGCAGTGCCGGACACGCCAAGCGTTTGTATACAAACGGGGTTTTCCACAGCCAGTGGAATCCGCGTCGACCCATCGCCGGTGCGGTGTGGGATCTACTCAGTCTACCTGCGCTCTATTTACCGCAAGCTCGCCATCAGCCTTTGCGCTTTTTGCTGTTGGGTGTAGGAGGCGGTGCCGTACTACGCCAATTGCAGCTGCTCGTTCCGCATGCTCGGTTTACCGGGGTCGAGCTTGACCCGGTGCATCTGCGTTTGGCGCGCGATTACTTTGGGCTTAGCGAGTTGCATGCAGAACTACACTGCGCCGACGCAGTGGAATGGGTGCGTAATTATCGGGGGCCTCGTTTTGACTGTGTGATTGATGATCTCTTTAGCCATCAAAACGGCGAGCCGGAGCGGGCGGTCAAGATGGACTCAGCGTGGGCGGGCGCGCTCAGGCGATTAACACACAAAAGCGGTTTGCTGGTTGCCAACTTCGCGTCTAGCCAGCAGCTGCGCGAGTCGGCGCTGTTGCGCCAGAGTTACCCGTGTGTATACCAATGGGCCCAACCGGGTTATGACAATGCCGTCGGCGCCTGTGTGCGCGGGTCAGGCGATGCGCGATATTGGCGCCTTGCCCTGCTAGAGCACCCCGAACTATCAGCGGCGGCGAAACGGGCTGCGCTCGCCTCTCGTCGAACAAAACTTGTATGAGGCACACAAAGTTGATCGCCTTTGATTTTGATGGGGTGATCGTCGACTCCGCTTCCACCTATGTACAGTCGATCAATCACGTGGGGCAGTGCCTTGGTGCCAACAAACTATTGAGTATTGATCAGTTGGCTTTGATGCCCGACTATCGACATCAGTTTTCGGCCGAGATGATAGAGCTACCGCGACAACAATTTAGCGCCTTTAGTGAACAATTGAGTCTTCGCTTTCACCGAGTGCAAGAGCGTGCAAAACTGCATCGTGCAATGGGGCTGCTGCTGGCGAATTGCCTCAAGCGTGGTGAGGTGGTGATCCTGTCGGCCAATGAGCAGCGTGTTATTGAGATGGCACTGAGTGAGCTGGCGCTCGATTCAATACCCATATATGCCCGCTGTGGGAGAGAAGCCAAAGCAAATGTTTTGGCAGATCTGGCCCAGCGAGCGCGCGTGTTGATGGTGGGAGACACGCTCAGTGATTGCCGAGCCGCCGCGTCGGCTGGCGTCGATTGTGTCTCAGTCGCTTGGGGCTGGCAGGGAAGAGAGAGACTGCTCGAGGCAAAGGTGCCGCTGATGGCGAGTGTGGAAGAGTTGCACCACTGGCTAGTGCATTGGTCTCAACTGTCCAGCACTTGAGCGCCGCGCTCGTTGATAATTTGCTTGCCCTTCAGCAGGGTGTGCTCGCAGGCTTGCTCAAAACTTGGGTTCATATCGGCTCGGATAAAACGATGCACTCGCTCGTCTTCTTCATCTTTACTGCGGATTTCACCCACTGTCAGGTATTGGCCGCCGCGCGATTCTGGCGTGGCCGTGATGATAAAACCCTCGTGCTCCAGGCTCGGTCCCTGC
>JBMYWE010000246.1:0-4569 GCA_049607125.1 Granulosicoccaceae bacterium
CTTCGGTGCGTATTTGTCTTTGATCGGCAAAGTGGGCGCCGATCGGGCGGCCTACGCCACCGTGATGTTCCCTTTGGTTGCCCTTGGCATATCGACTATCTTCGAGGGCTATGAGTGGCCCATAGAAGCCATCGCAGGCGTTGCCATGGTGCTAGTGGGCAACCTACTGATACTGGATAAAAGCCTGCTGGTAAAACTTAAGTCAACACTGAAAGCGCGAATCCACAATCGCCCTGCTCCCACACCAGAGAAACCCTGATGCAATACGATTTTGATACAGTTCTAGATCGCAAAAACACCGACAGCATGAAATGGGACAAATATGCTGGCACCGATATTCTGCCCCTCTGGGTAGCCGACATGGACTTCGCCATGCCACCGCCGGTACATGCCGCCTTGATGGAACGCATGCAGCATCCACTACTGGGATACGCAACGGCCAGCGAGAGCGTGATCGAGGCAACTCTCGACCACCTTCAAGCCAGCTATAACTGGCAAGTACAACCCGAGTGGCTGGTATGGTTGCCTGGTGTGGTTTCAGGGCTTTCCAACGCGTGCAGAGCCTACGGCGAACAAGGCGACCACGTGATCACCTCATCACCCATCTACTACCACTTTCTAGGTATCGCAGAACAGGCGGGCCGCGAACTAATCGACGTGCCACTCAAGGAGGAGAATGCACACTGGAGCTACGACTTAGAAGCACTTGAAAAAGCCGCTACGCATCCGCGGGCCAAACTGCTGATGCTATGCAGTCCGCACAACCCAGTCGGCCGGGTATTTAGCCGCGAGGAACTACAAGCCGTGGTCGCCATCGCCCGCCGACATGATCTAGTAGTTGTTTCCGACGAAATCCACGACGGTATTGTGCTGGATCAAGACAAAGAGTTTGTGCCAACTGCGATGGCCTGCCCCGATGACAGTACTCGTATAGTCACCCTGATGAGTCCCAGCAAAACCTACAACCTCGCCGGTAACAACTGCAGCTATGCCATCATCCCCGATCCAGAGCTGCGTCAGCGATTTATGCACCATGCCAAGGGCGCCATCCCGCCTGCAACACCTTTGTCTTATGTCGCGCTCGAAGCCTCCTACCGCCACTGCGCCGAATGGCGCGAGCAACTACTGGAATATCTGCGCGGCAACCGCGACATGATGCGAGACACCATAGACCGCCTGCCCGGATTGCGCACGCCGCATTTAGAAGCCACCTATTTGGCATGGATAGATGTCTCTGCATTGAGGCTCAATGACGCGCCCGCTTGGTTTGAACAGCAAGCCAGATTAGGCCTGTCTCCCGGGGAGCCATTCGGCGACGCAGACTGCGTACGCATAAATCTCGCTTGCTCTCGAGCTACACTGAGCGAAGCTTTGCAGCGATTCGAAGACGCCGTGCGCTCACGCCTTAAAGAGCTGTCTTGATAACCACAGGCCGAGCTTAGAGACGGGTGACGTATAGAGAGGTCAACTTTACTTGTTGAACCTCCGTGTTTGCAGCTTTATAAAGTAAAAAAATGCAAGCCGAGATCTCATGCACATCTGGAGCGAGCAACTCGAACCAAAACATCCAGAGTCTGCAATAGAAAGACAACGAGAACTATCACTAGCTGTTCTCGTTTTGAGGAGGCTCCTGCCCCTGCCAGGCAGCCACTGTTTTTGCTCTTAGCCGCTGGCGGTCTTGAATTTCGTTGACGATTCTCTCAGCCAATGAAATCCATTGCGAATCGACATCCGCTTGATGGACTTCAATACGGGACTCCAAGTTTCGCCAGGCCGGAGCAAGTCGATGCCAGTGATCGGCAAACCCCCCTTCCCGATCTCTAGCCAAATACAGCACGCGTGGGACACCCGATAGCAAGATTCGTCCGTAGCACATCAAACAGGGTTCAAGAGAGACATACAAGGTCAGGCTAGATCGGTCTAGCCTAGTGAAATCGCGCTCTAGAATATCCAGAACTTCCATCTCTGCGTGGCGCTGACTTTGGTAACCTTGTTTAAACACTTGGTTGCGGGCGCGACAAACAATATTCTGCCGCCCTTGCGCGATCAATGCGCCAACACCGTAGCAACCTTCATGCGCTGCCATCGAGGCTTCTTTGCAACAAAGCTCAGCGCAGTAGTTTTCAAAAGCCAGCCGATCCATCGAAAGCGCCTCTCAAAGGGGTTAGATCTGACTCGTCGTCGCCAGCGCCGACACCTAATTCTGCATTGTCTGAACTGCCCGCAGTCAAGTCAAATCACCGCGCGATCGACACCACAGCTATTTGCTCCCTCCGTCTCGCGTGGGGTCTGTTTCAGACTGCCACTCGCGCAAGGCTTGATCCACATCTTCAGCCGCTTCTGGCACCACTTCCACAATCGACGCAGCAATATCCTCAACCTGCTCGGGCACAGTATCGGCCAAGTTGCTCATATGCTGGCTAATAGCCTCCGAGGCCTGCACGTCATACTTGTCATCGTCTCCGGTCACGGCCTGCACCAAGGCCTCAGTCACTTCTGGCGCCGCCGTAGGCACAGCTTCTGTCATACTCTGCGCCAAATCAACAGAATGCTCTGGCAATGCCTCAGCAACCACCGCGTACACCTCCGCCAGTTGCTCTTCGGATTGATCGTCCGCTCTATCAGCAGGGCGCAGGTTATCAACGCGCTCGCCCACGGATTCAACATAATTATCGACAAATTCCTGCACGGCGGAGTCCTCGGCATCGGACTCAGCTATTTGTTCGATGGCCGCACCGATGATGTCAGCACCGATCTCTGGTACCGCGTGAGCCACACCTGCAATGACATGATGCGCATCATCTGCCCCTTCATCCAACAACCAACTGACAATATCGGCCGCCCCTTCAGGCCAAGCCGCAGCGATAGTCTCGGCGAGTTCCACACGGCGCTCTGGTACAACCCGGCTCATTTCATCCATTAACTCTTTGCTATCCACGCCACTGACCTGAGCAAGCGCGTAGGCCATAGACAACAACTCAGACGGGTTTGATTCGACAATATCGGCTCCCATAGCAATAGCTGCCGCAGGCTCAGACTGGGCTAGCATTACGGCTAGGTCGGCGCCAGCGCTGAGCGGCTGCTCTGCCTCGTTGTACTCAATGCGCGGATCCAGCTCTATGCCCGCGCCAGCCAATGCAGATTGCACCACCATGGCCTCTTGATGCTCAACAGGCAAAGCTTCACGCTGGCCGATACGATAAAAGATAAAACCGAGGAACAGTGCTTGTAATAGACACAACAGATAAAACAATGCATCAACCCCCATCAGATTCATGGCGTTTGACGTGAGCAGTGGGCCAAAAATAGCGCCCGCTGCATAGACCATCACCAAGGGACCCATTGCGGTTCCCATCTCTGATTGCTTTAGGCTATCAAAGGTTTGAGAAATACTCAGGGCATAGAGCACACTAAACACACCTGTACTCAAAGCCACCATCAAAAGCAAACACCAGAGATGAATACCCAAAGCGACTGGTGAAGCGGCGCTCGCCACCATCGAAATAATAATGAGGCAGGCCGTGATGGTCCGTCGATCATAGCGATCTGACAAATAACCCACCGGGTACTGCAGCAAAAACGAACCGAGCACAGCCGCTCCACTCAGCAGGGTGAGCTCAAATATTTCTAGGCCCCGTTCGGCTCCGTAAACGGGCAACATACCGAAAATAGACCACACCAACAGCCCGCTAAAAAAAGCCCCCACCATGCCCAGCGGAGACTTGCGATAGACATCTTTGATGCCCATCGAGGCCTCATCGGATACCACCGGGCCAGTGCGTCGGCTGAGTACCATGGGCACCAGCGCCAAACTAGCCAACATGCCACCGACAATAAACATTGTGTTTGCTTCAGGTGGTGCGAGATTAAACATAAACTGGCCGATAAACATGCCGCCTGTGAGCACCATTTGATTGGCCGCCAACAACTGGCCACGCGTTTCGCGAGTGGCCGTTTCACTGAGCCAATTATCGATCACGGCCAATGCCACCGATATAGCGAAACCATTGAGTAGCCGCATCAGTCCCCAAAGAATAGGATCAGCGCTGAGCCCACAAGCGAGTATGGAGACAGCAACCAAAGCTGCCGCACTAGCAAAGACACGAATATGTCCAGCGCGCTTGAGCAGTGAATTGTTGTACAAACCACCCAGCAACATCCCCAGCGCGTAGAGAGAAAGCACCAGGCCAATGGTGTCGGTTTCCACCCCTTTTAGACCGAGATGCACGGGCAAAAGCACCACCATCAATCCATGGCTTAGCGTGAGAATAAAGACGCTGGCGAGCAGAGCCAAAGGTGGTGTAAGAGCAGTGTTCACCGTTGGTGACTCCCCGTTTTTGAAGGGCGAATTATGCAGGTTTAGCCAGTGTAATGCAGACAAATATACATACAATTGCGACCACTATGGACCCACAACCGCCACCCAGCCCCAAGTGATGGCAGACATAAAAAGCAACCTGCTTGAGCCACATTTATTGCAACATTAAGACCACAAAAAAAGCCCGTTAGTTACCTAACGGGCCACACGTTGCTTAGCCTAATTCAAAACTATTGAGCTCAACTCCGCCG
>JBMYWE010000247.1:0-4562 GCA_049607125.1 Granulosicoccaceae bacterium
ATATCACTCAGATGCGGCGCAACAACCATTGTCAGCACAACCGTGATGATAATGCGCACTCGCACCGGCACCGATCGTGAGCCGAAAACCGGGTTGGCCATCAACATGGCGCCAATACGCATAAAAGGCCACATAAAGCTGCCCACCCAGGCACCGAGCTGCGCACTGCTAAGCTCCATCAGCCAATCATCCCTGGTATCGAGTGCAAAAGTTCTTTGGTATACGCAATCAGGGTCTGAAGCATCCAAGGGCCAGCCCAAAATAACGTGGCAACCAGCGCGCCGAGCTTGGGTATAAAGCTCAGGGTTGATTCATTGATTTGAGTAGCCGCTTGAAAAAATCCAATAAGCAAGCCAATACCCAAAGCAACAGCAAGTAGTGGAAACGAAATGAGCACGGCGATACGAAGCGCGTGCTGTCCAAGGTCGATAACGACATCTGGATTCATCAGGGCTGTACTCCGTAAAAGCTGCCAACCAGCGTGGCCGAAATCAAAGCCCAGCCATCCACCAGTACAAACAACATAATTTTGAAGGGCAAAGAAATAATCATCGGCGAGAGCATCATCATGCCCATACTCATCAGCACACTAGCCACTACTAAATCTATAATCACAAACGGAATAAAGATCAAAAAACCTATCTGAAAAGCACTTTTTAGCTCACTGATTACAAAGGCAGGCACTAGGATTTTAAACGGCGTTGCTTCAGGTGAAGAGATATGCTCCACCCCTGCAATATTGGCAAACAGCTCTATATCCGTCTCACGGGTTTGCTCCACCATAAATCGCATCAGAGGGGCAGCACCGCGCTGCAGGGCCGTTTGTTGGTCCAGCTTGTCGTCGAGGTAGGGGCCAATCCCCTCTTTGTAGCTTTGCTCGAGCACCGGAGCCATTACAAACAAACTAAGAAACAAGGCCAAACCCAGCAGTATGTTGTTCGACGGTGTCTGCTGCGTTCCCAGTGCTTGACGCATAATAGCCAACACCACGATGATTCGAGTGAAAGAAGTCATGCTCAAAACTAGCGCCGGTATCAGCGTCAAAACGGTCATCAGCACCAAGATGCGGATGTTCAACGACCACGTCTGTCCGCCCGCCTCATTGGTTGTCAGCGTCAACAACGGCAGGTCGGCGGCATTGGCCGAAGCGGGAAAGAACACCACGGCCAGCAGAGATAAGACGACAATAAGCACACTTCGATTAATCACTTTTAGTCTCCTTGGAAACACTGTCGCCAAGTGATTGGGCTTTGCGCAATACATCGGCAAAGCTGCCACCCGACACCGATGTGTCTACGACATAAGGAGTATCTAAGGTGTGTACCGCCTGAACTCGTCCAGGTGCCACCCCCAAAACCAGCTGCTGATCGCCGACGGCGACCAAAACTAAGCGCTCCCGCTGACCAAGGGATAGCACGTCGACAATTTGCATTTTTCCCCCGCGCCCTCGCGTCAGCCCACCGCTTCGGCGCAGTATCCAAACCAAGGCAAAAATACCCAGTAAAATGGCACCGAGTGAACCAAATACACGCCACAATGTCTCCGCGGACAGCGGATCAACAGGCGCTGGCTTTTCCTCGGCCGCCAAGATCGGCTGGCTTAGTAGGCATAAGCAGGCGAGCAGGACCTTTTTCATTGCAGTTGTTTTATCCGTTCGGCTGGGCTGATCACGTCGGTGAGGCGAATGCCAAACTTGTCATTGACAACAACGACTTCACCGTGGGCGACCAATGTACCGTTGACCATCACATCCAGCGGCTCGCCTGCGCCGCGATCAAGCTCGACCACAGAGCCTTGATTGAGTTGCAGGAGATCGCGAATAGAAAGACGAGAGCGACCCACCTCGAGCGACATACTCAGAGGGACATCGAGCAAGACATCGAGATTGATGTCTACATCTGATCCCTCTCCGGCTTCAAGCCCGTCGTCAAGGTTAGCGGGGTTGGCTTTTTCTGGGGATTCACTGACCGCCGCCGCAGTTTCTTCGGCCTCAGTTTCTGGTGACTTTTCTTCTTCTGACATTATTCACATCCTTTGTGATCATCCGCCCCAATCCTTGGAGCGGCGACTGATTTTTTATCCCAGCTCGGCGTTGTCGGCTGGTAGAGCACCGGTGCGCATGGCCTCGTCGAGAGACTTCTTAGTTTCTGCCTCGACAGCGCAGACCTTTCCGAGCCGCACCGCCGCCTTGCCTCTAGTTTCTCCGTAGCTGGCATGTCGAAAGGGCACCCCTTCGAGATTCAGAATGACGGAGTTAGGATCGTCAATTGGCAGCACATCTCCCACTCGCAAGCGAGCTACTTCGCGCACGCTTGTGGGCAGAGTGGCCAACACTGCTCGGCTTTGCGTTGGCACCTCGAGCAGTTGCTGACGCATCGCTCGTTGCCACAGTGGGTTTTCGTTTGGACGGTCTGCACGAGACTCAGCAGATAGCTCGTCGATCACAGGCTCAATCATCGCTTTGGGCAGTGCTAGACAAAATTCTCCGCCGCCAATGCCTTCAATCTCGGCATGAAAATTAGAGACAATGATCGAATCAGTTTTGTCGGTAATGAGCGCCATCGCTGGGTTGGATTCAAACCCCGTCGGCACGGCCTTTACCTCCAGCATTTCCTCCCACGCACCTTCTAGATCACGCAGTGCCTGCCGAATGAAGCCCTGCGCAACGCGCGTTTCAGTAGCGGAAAACTCAATTTTGTCCTCGCTGCGCTTTTGCTCGCCCTCGCCACCAAAAAACGTGGAGACGATGCAAAACAACAACTGCGGCCCCACTGCCAACATACCCATACCGGATAGCTGGGTGAAATTGAAAATACCAAAAGCAGTAGGCGTCGGTTGGTTTTGCAGGAAGTCGCCCAATTTGACACTGTCGAGCGATTTAAAGCTGACCTCAGCAGGTTTTTGCACCATGTCATACAAGGTGGATCGAAGCACTTGGCTGTAGCGATCGTTAGCCCGCGACAAAGCGGGAAGGCGTACCTTGCCCAAGGACTGTGTGACCAGATCAACCGAAACAGCCTCTCCAGCTTGCACACCTTCACTGGCAGCTAGCTCGCCACTTTCTACACCTTCAAGTAAGGCCTCCATCTCATCGTTAGAGATGATCGCCTCTTCTTCCGTGGCATCAGCTTCGTTGCCCTGCGGCTCGTCCGCCGCTTGTTCTTCTTCAGGATCCATCATCGCTATTGCATCAAGAATTTGGTGAAATAAAGCGCTTCGATTTCGATCACTCGGTCTTCGCGCAGAAAGACATCGTCCATTCCGGAGCGGACATCGTCGAGCAGCTTTTGACGACCGTCACGGGTCAGCAGCTCTTCAAAGCGTCGGTTGCCAATCACGCTCAACACTTTGTTGCGAAGCAAGGGACGATACTGGCGCAGCAGGTTATGCGCGTCGCGGTCATAGGACAGCACAGCAATATTGATATCGACGTAGTGTTGCCCTTCGTCTCCGGGGATATTCACCGTAAAACTGGGGTCAAACTCGGTATAGAAAGGTTCTTTGACTTCGGGTTTGGCTTCGACTTCGACTATCTCAGTGCGAACGCCATAAGTGTGATAGTTGAATACAGCGCCGCCTGCGAATGAGGCAGCCATCAATACAGCAACTACTAGGATCGCGAAAATTTTTCCGCGTTTCTTCTTGGGCTTTTCTTCACCCGATTCTTCCGTGTTCTCGGTGTTTTCGTCGGCCATGCTTGCAGTCATCAATCCATTGATTAATGGCTGAGTTGCAATCTATATGCCGCACATACGATTTTTTTGTTTCCTGTTAAATCAGGTGGTTAACGACCGTGTTTCGCCGTACGTCAATTTTCTATCTATCCATGCAGTAAATCGCGACACTCAAAACGTCAAAAGCCCGGACAGCAAAAATTGCTTTGTCCAGGCTATCAGTACACCAATAATATTAACCCGATTTCCAATCTGCTCCGAACGATCAGCACGTTCTTGTCCAATGCCCTCTACTTTTGCAAATCATTCATGAGCAAGACTCTAAAGCTTTAGCCAAGCTTGTCTCTACACGTAAAAGCTCAGCCGACCGTCAGCCGTTCTGGCTGGGGAGGAATTTCCGGATAGAACCTCCGGCCCACCGCCAATATCAGTTTTGTCCGGATCGCTGCTGGACTCGCCAGCACCCGCACCCGATTGACCCGAGCTTGTTGCGCCTGAGTCACCGGCAAGAGGGTTTCGGCTGGCTAACTCTTGCGAATCATTGCGTTGATCACTCAGATCTATCCCCGTCTCAGCGAAACCATTTTGCATCATCATCTCGCGCAGTCTAGGTGTAGCCTGCTCTAGCGCCTCTCGGGTAGCGGCGTGCTCCGCTGTAATTTGCACCTGCGCTACCTCATCAACTACATCGACGGTGATTTCCATGGGCCCGAGTTCTGTTGGATTGAGCTGTATCTGCGCGCGCTGTATACCCTGCTGCGCCATAAACTGCACGCGATAAGCCAAGGCCTGTGACCACTGCGCATCGCGCACTGGGGTGTCTATCTCTAGGTGGGTGGTCTCGGCGCCCTCTGTCTGCTGTGCAGTGCTCGCCTGTGCTACCTCTAC
>JBMYWE010000248.1:0-4545 GCA_049607125.1 Granulosicoccaceae bacterium
GTGACCACGTTTTTAACCACATCTACTGGTATCGCAAAGGATAAGCCCATGTAGCCACCCGAACGGGTGTATATTTGCGAGTTGACGCCCACGACTCGACCGTCTAAGTCAAATAGTGGGCCGCCCGAGTTGCCGGGATTGACGGCGACATCGGTTTGAATAAACGGCACATAGTTACTGTCGTTGCTAGGTAGACTGCGTGATAGGGCTGAGACAATGCCTTGTGTGGCGGTGTAGTCAAAGCCAAAAGGTGAGCCTATGGCCAAAACCCATTGACCTACTTTTAGCGAATCAGCATCGCCCAGTTCGGCAACAGGCAAATCGGTGGCGTCCACTTTGAGTACTGCGAGGTCGGTACGCGCATCTGAGCCGATCAACTCAGCAGCGTATGATTGACGGTTCTGCAGGCTGACTTCAATATCGTCGGCACCTTCTATTACATGGTGGTTGGTGACGATGTAACCGTCGCTGCTAATGATGAAGCCCGAGCCGAATCCGGTGCTTGGCTGCCCTTGGTGACCGCGAGGCGTGCCTGGATTACCCGGCATCTGTTCGAAGTACCGGCGCAGCTCCTCCGGTAGCTGCTGCATGGGAGATTGACCTTTTTGGTCACTCGACACAGAAGATTTACGGGCTGTAATCTTTACGACTACACTTCCTTGTTCTTCAACCAAGGTGGCGTAATCTGGCATTGCACCTCGCGCTAAAGCCTGTTTGGGTGGTGCAAATGTCGCAAAAATAGCTAAAGCTGTGCACAATAAGGTAAAAATCTGTCGCATATTGTTCTTATTGTTTTCTATAGTCCAATTGATAGATTGGTCGGGTTGTTGCATAACGAGTTTGCTCCAACAATTACTTAACACAGGGCCATTAGAGGGACGGGCTTTAGAAAAGTTTGTCTTACACTTTGGTCATAACGAGAACAGGGAAATCCTCGCTATAGTGGGTTCGCCATGAGAATACTTGTCGTAGAAGATGATACAGAAGCCGCCTCTTACCTTGTGAAAGGACTCCAAGAGAGCGAACACACAGCAGATCTAGCCACCGATGGTGAGCAAGGCCTTAAGATGGCCTTGAGCAACGCCTACGATGTGCTGGTTGTCGATCGCATGCTGCCAAAGCGCGACGGCCTGTCGATGATTGAAGAGCTGAGAAAGCAGGGTGCTCACACGCCAGTGCTAATTCTCTCAGCGCTCGATGCTGTCGATGACCGAATCGCGGGTTTGCGCGCCGGCGGTGATGACTATCTGACAAAACCCTACGCGTTGAGCGAGCTGACCGCCCGTTTGACCGCATTGGTGCGCCGGGCTAACCCTGAACACACCGCTATGGTGCTGCAGGTTGGCGACTTGAAGCTTGATCTACTCAAGCACAAAGTGTGGCGACAAAATGTCACCATTAACCTTCAGCCGCGAGAGTTTCGTCTGTTGGAGTACTTGATGCGGCACGCCGGCCAAGTGGTCACTCGCACCATGATGCTGGAGAATGTCTGGGACTATCACTTTGATCCCCAGACCAATGTCATCGACGTGCAGATCAGTCGCTTGCGCAGCAAGATAGACAAGGAATTTGATGTCCAGATGTTGCAGACAGTTCGTGGTGCGGGCTACCGCTTGCACGATCCCTCTGTCGTATCCGAACCTGGCTAAACCCACGAACTACCGCGCTCCCATCGGGCGCGGTTTTTCACTATAGGGTGGCGAAGATGCCCCTGCGCAGGCTTTCAGGCCAATCGCGTCTTTTTAAAACGACGTCCTTTCGTTTGGCGATGGTGCTAATCGGCGTGTTTAGTGTGCTCATCACTTTGACCATGCTCTACACCCAGCGTGCGCTCAACGATCGCATAGAGATGCTTGTCGACACGCGCCTGAGGCTTGAATCTGATTTGATGGCGAGTCTCTATGAATCGGGTTCACTGCCCCTGTTGATGAGCGCTATTCAAAAGCGCAATGAAATAGATGAATTTGGCCGCTTCTACTATCTCGCCAATCGACTCGATACGCCCTCTCTAGCCAAGGAAGACAAAGAAGCCCGCGTGGCCTCGAACAAACAAATCTTCTATACCATGTCCATTGGTGAGCTGATTAAATCGGTTCCCGCGGGCACAAACCCCGAGCTACCCGTGCGGGTGGTGGCGACCAAGCTCGACAACTCAGTTAGCTTATATATAGCGCACGAGATTTCCAACGAGCGCGCTCTAACAAACTACGCGCGCTGGCTGATGATCGGCGCCATTGCTGTCGCCCTTTTGTTTGCTCTGGCGGGTGGTGTTTGGGCCAGTTTGCTGGTTATGCGACGTGTTGATGGAATCAGTCGAACCACGGCCGAGATTATCGACGGTGACCTCTCACGTCGTCTGCGAGTGACTGAAGACGGCAATGAGTTCGACTTGCTTGCTGCCCGTATCAACCTGATGCTCAACCGCATAGAAGAATTGATGAACGGCATGCGCGAAGTCACCAGCAATATCGCTCACGACTTGCGCAGTCCTCTCACACGTTTGCGCAATCGTCTCGATGTAGCGCTGCTCAACGAGCCGGCCCCCGAGGAGTACCGTTCGGTGTTGTCCGACGGCATTCAGGATGCTGATAGTTTGATCAACACTTTCAATGCGCTGCTCAGTATCGCGCGTATGGAGGCAGGTATTCAGCAAGAGCGGCTGAGTGATGTTGCTATTGCGGAAATTCTCAGTGAGCTCGAAGAGCTTTATGAGCCGTTGGCCGAAGACATGAACCTGCGGCTCAGCACACAACTTGACGCCGCACCGGTCATGCGTGGGGATCGCCATCTGTTGGCACAGGCATTCTCCAATTTGCTCGACAACGCCTTTAAATACGGCGCTACCGGGGGTGAAATAACCGTCACGCTTCGCTGTGGTGCGCACGGAAGTGCCGAGGTAGTCATCACAGATCGAGGTGAAGGTGTGCCCGACGCCGCCCGTGAACGCGTGTTCCAGCGCTTTGTTCGCTTGGAGCGCGAGCGCAATTCTCCCGGCAATGGACTGGGCCTGAGTATGGTGCGAGCAATCGTTCACATGCACCACGGCGCCATTCGCCTAGAAGACAATCGCCCAGGTCTGAGGGTGGTTATTACTCTGCCTGTACTCGCGCAGTTGCCCGACGCCAACTCGGTCCAGTCCGAAACAATTGCCAGCCACTGATCTCATCTGGCTTGAGGCGGCCTTTAACGGCAAACCTGATTACCCTATAGCCCACACCCGCTTGGCGCTTTTCCTTTTCATGTTCTAGCCCAAATCAAGTGTGTCTGCATCGCCCTTCAATTTTCGCCAGTCTTTTAATAGTTTGTGCACTGATATGGACTGTGCTTTGCATTGTTAGTGATGTCTAATGAATCGGATAAATCCAATGAATCGCATTTTTGCATTGTCTGCTGTGTGTGCGTTGATGACGGCATGTGCCGAAACGGGCACCAGCACTTCCTCGTCTTCTTTTCCCGAGATAACTGACTACGATTACGTTGAGCTCTCGGCTGAGAGTGCCAGTGAGAGTCTCGGCTCGGCGTTTGGTGGTGTTGCTGAGTCAAGTTCGGGTGAAGGCAGTGATTTGGCCAGTGATGGTACCGTCAACAGCGCAGCGCTCTCAGTGGCTCAAAAAGTAGCCAGCGATTACATCAGTGCATCGTTGCAAAAGTCGCGCGCCGATATAGAGACTGGTAGTGGTAATTGCCTTGATGGCGGTACACTGAGTATCGAGATCAGCGGTACCTTGGAAAATGCAGGCGATTGGGTGCAGGCCTATTTCAATAATTGTTTAGAAGACGGGGTGTTAATGGACGGCGGCCTGCGGCTAAGCATTCATGCTTCGACCCTGTTGGAATCTGACCTCTCGGCAAACTACCAGAGCTTGAGTGTCACCGAAAATAGCGAAACAGCGACTTTGAACGGCGACCTGCGTATGGCATGGCAGCGCAGCGGCACCATAACCACAGCGGCCATTTCAAGTAACACGCTGAACATGGATAGCAGCGAAGATGGTCACACCGTGATCGAAGATCTGTCAATTGTCAGCTCCTCAGATAACTCCTCGCAAATCACGACGCTGGAATCTTCTTACGAGATGGCATCAGATGCCCTAGATGGTCGGATAAGTTTTGAAACGCTACAAGTGTTGAGTTATGCCGATGATGACGATTACCCTGGTACAGGTGTCGTGCGGTTGAGTGGGGCTAACGACACCACGCTGACCTTAAACGCCGATACCGGTGATCTTAGTACAGTGCTGCTCTCGGTCTTCGACGGAGCTGTGACCAGTTCTGATGTAGTGGATTGGTCCTCGATTGAAAACAGTGATTTGACGGAGCTCGCTGATTTTTAACAAGCAGTCAAAAGCATTGCTTATAGCCCCGCCTCAGTGCGGGGCTTTTTTCGTATAGGTGCTAGACGCAATTTCCCTTCTGAGGGCTAGATATGCCAACAGTGTAATCAGAACTGCGAATATATTGCAATCCTGGCTAGTAGTGCTAGCTCCCGCGGCATAGTCTTGACTAATTCGCATGGCTAAAGCGTGATTGGAGTTGATGCTGCAG
>JBMYWE010000249.1:0-4529 GCA_049607125.1 Granulosicoccaceae bacterium
ATGCCACCGCCAACGGCTTAAGCGTGGCGAAGTTGCAAGGTCGCATGATCGAGAGCTTGCACGCGGTACAAGCCCAGCAATTACTAGACGATGCAGCAGCCATTGAGCGCCTACATCGCTAATAAAAGCGCGTTTACAAATCATCGTTCAATTGAATCAAATAGAGCCGCCCTGTTTGTTTCATCGTACCGGCTAGTTGTTCAGCTCGGGCACCGCGTCCAAAAAACACGTCGGCGCGCACAGCCCCTGCTATGGCACCGCCGGTGTCTTGGGCAAACACCAATCGACGGTAGTGGCTTCCGTCCGGCAAGGTGGTCTCCAACCACAGCGGCGAGCCCAGTGGCACGATGCTGCGGTCCACCGCCACACTGCGCTCAGCAGTCAGCGGCACACCCAGTGACCCATCCGGACCCTCAGCGGTAGCGGGTCCTGCATCCTTAAAAAAAACGTAGCTCGGGTTGCGGTTCATCAGCTCTTGCGCCTTGTCAGGGTTGGCGTCCAACCAATCGCGAATACTGAATAGTGAGATGTCTTCCAGCGGGATCTCTCCCTGATCAACCAGGTCACGGCCGATGGCGCGATAGGGGTGCCCGTTCTGCTGGGCATAGGCCACACCGTGGCGACTGCCGTCGGGCAACTGTACAATGCCCGAACCCTGTATTTGCAAAAAGAAGGCGTCCACTGCATCGTCCACCCAGAACAACTCTTGGCCTGCGAGTGGTTGCTGCTCGGAGTCAATATGCTCGCGCGGGTAGAAAGGCAGCACCTTGCCATTCTCCACTCGGCCGCGCACCCGTTTGCCCTGCAGCTCGGGAAAGAGTTCACCCAGCTCCACCACCAATAACTCTTCTGGCACTTGGTAGAGCGGATAGCGAAAGCGCTCATCGGGGTGCCTGCTGCCCATTAGCAGCGGCTCGTAGTAACCGGTCACCAGTCCGTCGCGGCGACCGTAGGAACCGTGCAAGCGATAAGGTTTAGCGCGAGATTCAAAAAAGGCGCGGATCTCCTCACGGCGGGGTTCGGTTTGCAACTCATCTGCCGCTTCGCACCAGACCACCACCGCTGTTTTGTCGCTGGCCGAATCACACTGCTGGGCCAGTGCTTCCCAGGCTTGTATAAGCTCGTCTTCTCGCCAACCGGCGAGTCGACCCCAAGAAGTGGCGGAACCAATACCCGCCTCTGGACTAAAGACAGCACAGCCACCCCCCGCTAACATAGATATTACTACAGCGGCTTGCATTATGCTTTGGAACATATTGCTGCGCAGCGGGTTGGGTTTTGACACTCTGGCCATCGCTACAAATCCTATGGTAAAAATTGAGTTTAACAGCCTGCAAAAAAACCAAACGCCAAGCGAGGGCGAGCCGATTTGAATCAAATGTGAGCCCAACCTGAGGCGAATACTGATCCACGAGGCTCGGCAGCCCCATTTTTTAACAAAAACAGGGAGAAATAGCAGGTGCCCCCAGCCCAAACTCGTAGCGTTTGCAGCGCAGAATAACTTTGAACAGGCAGTTATTCTAGCCCAATAAAACCACCGGATTGGTGTTTCCACAGCCGCGCATAGAGACCGTCCGAAGCCAGCAATTGCTCGTGGCTGCCTTGCTCGGCCACCTGACCATCTTGCATCACCACAATGCGATCCATGCGCGCGATAGTTGACAAGCGGTGCGCAATGGCGATGACCGTCTTGCCCGCCACTGCCGCCTCGAGAGTGCTTTGAATGGCCGCTTCGATCTCGCTGTCCATCGCCGACGTCGCTTCATCGAGCAGCAAGATGGGCGCATCCTTGAGAAGCGCCCTAGCCAAAGCAATGCGCTGTCGCTGACCACCGGATAGCTTCACACCGCGCTCGCCCAAGTGAGCATCGAAGCTCTTGCGACCCTCACCGTCTTGCAATGCAGCTATAAATTCTAGCGCTTCGGCTCGGCGAGCCGCGTTATGCAGTTCGGCCTCACTGGCGTCAGGCTTGCCATAAATGATAATATCTCGAACCGAACGATTGAATAGCGCCGTATCTTGGCTGACGGTCGCTATCTGTCTGCGCAGGCCGTCTTGAGTGAGTTGGCGAATGTCCACCCCATCGAGTTCAACCGCCCCAGATTGCACATCAAACAGGCGCAGCAAACTATTGACTGCGGTGGACTTGCCCGCGCCGGAGGGCCCCACCAAAGCTATCTTCTCACCGGCGCGAATATGTAGGTCAAATCCAGATAACCCCGCCCCGTCGCTGCGATCATAGTGGTAGTGCACGTGTTTAAAATGTAGCTCGCCGCGTGTGTTTTGCGGTTCTCGGGCCTCAGCTGCATCTTGTATGTCGTAGGGCACCGCGAGGGTTTCCATGCCATCTTCGCTGTTGCCGACATTGCTAAATAGCCCCATCAACATAAAAGAAAACCAACCGCTGATAGCCGCCAAACGGGAGGATAACAGCGCCGCAACCACCACCACGCCAGTGGGTGCTTGCCCCGTGCTCCACAGCCACAGTGCCAAACCGATTAAGCTGGTCGGCAAGACACCGGCCAAAACACTGAGCACCATACGCAATTTCAAGCTGGTGACACCCATTCGCAGCACCGCTTTGCGCCACAGGGCAAAGTGTTGCTCGGCTGCGGCAAGCTCGCGCTCGCCGTGAGCGAATAGCTTGACCGTGGCCATGTTGCCAAAAGTATCCACCAATTGGCCCGTGAGCGCCGCATTGGCGCCAGCGGTCTTGCGGGCAAAAGCGCGCACCTGTGGCAGCATCCACCGCAACACCCCCAAATACAGGCTCACCCACAACAGCAACACCAACCCCAATCGCCAATCTGCCTGCCCTAGCGCCGCCACTGCGCCCAATGTCAGAGCCAAGGCGAAGGTGATCGCGTTGAGCACCTCGGACACCACGCTGCCCACGGCACTGGCGGTCTGATTTTGTTTTTGCGCCAAACGCCCTGCGAAGTCGTTGTTAAAAAAACCCAGACTTTGCCCCAAAGTGTAGCGATTGAGTCGCCAGAGAGACAAATGATACAAGCCAGGCATCAAGCTCAGGGAGTTTAGGCCCGCCTGCACACTCATCAACAAGGGACGCACCAGCAAAAACAACACGAGCGCTGCCAACAACAAGCCCGACTGCTGCTCGAAGAATTTCTCTGGGGGCACACTGCCCGCTCGATCGACCACCATGCCTATAAGCCATGCGCTGCCGACCTCGGCCAGCGCCACCAAGGATGAGACTAGGGCTTGCGCAAGAATGACACCGCCCGCCCCACGCAGCGCCCATCGATAGAAGGCTCGCAATGTATTCGGCGGCGGCCCGTCTGCCGCTTGGTAGGGGTCGAACAAGCCGCTAAATAAGCGAATGAGTAAACGATTGATCAAGTGATGTCTCGGGTAAGTTTTAGGCTTTGATGACCAGTTGTTCCAGCACAGCGCGCAGCGAGACCGGGAGGGAGGTCGGTCGCCGGCTCTCGCGATCGACATACACGTGCACAAAATATCCTCGCGCCGCCGGTGTATCTTCCGCTGCCTTAAACAGAGCGATCTCGTAACGCACCGAGCTATTGCCCAACTTGCCCACACGCAGACCGGCCTCCACCGGTTCCGGAAAGGCCAAGCTGCGAAGGTAGCTACACTGGGTTTCCACCACGAGTCCGATGACCTCGCCCGCGTGGATATCCAACACACCTTGCTCAATCAAGAAACCATTGACCGCCGTGTCGAAGTAGCTGTAGTAGTTGACATTATTGACGTGGCCGTAGACGTCGTTGTCCATCCAACGAGTTTGAATGGGTCGGATATGCGGATAATCCGCTCGGCTATGGGCCGCTTGCTCGCTCATGGGTTTCCTTTGGACTGTTGTCGAGTTAAGTGTGATTGTCCGCACTAGAGATTGGGTGGTCGCAACACCAAAGTTTGCAGAGCACGCCCCACGCTACCGTGCCGGTCAAACAGCTGCGCGTCGGCCAAGCCTATGCCGTCGGACTCCCAATAGCTAACCGCATGTGCGCCCAGCCAGTCGCCCTCCGGCTCGCGGTGCAGTACAACACTTAAGTCAGCATTGGCGAAGGTGACGATATCCCAGGGGTTGGCGTTGCGACCAAAGGCGTTACCGCAGTCGGCCAGCGGGCAGATGCGCTGGAAGGGACTGGCCTGCTCACTGGCTAACAGCGGCAAGGTTTTCATCCAGAGTTTGGTGGGCCCAGGCGAAGGGCTGTGCCCCTCCGGATATTTCATCTCGGTGGCGTGCACAAAGCAAGTCTGACCATGCGCTGTTTCTTCAATGGCAAAACCACCGGGGATAGCCTCCTCTGGTGTACCGATGCTGCTGTAGTGGCTAGGCACCTGTACCTCGGGAAAGCGTGCCATCAACATACCGTTGAAGGTGGCGCGGACCACCCCATCTGCGTCAATGATTTGCCCGCTTGCGGTGGACACTGAGCGCCCTTCTCGAGTTAACGCCGCCACCACTTTAAAACCCGCGTGCGGTACCGGACGAATTAAATCAATAGTCAATCGTGTTAAACGCTGCTCAGGCAGCAAGCGTTCCA
>JBMYWE010000250.1:0-4514 GCA_049607125.1 Granulosicoccaceae bacterium
ATCACTGCAAGGCGAAGCGCTACGCCGCGCTCGCACCCAGGTACAGCTGATCTTCCAAGACCCCTACGCAAGCCTGAACCCGAGACTGCGGGCCGAAGCGGTCGTGCGCGAACCACTGCAAAGCCTGACCGACACTAGCTCGGCCGTACAACAAAAGACCATAGATAGCCTATTTGAGGCGGTAGGACTGCGCCCAGAGCAACAGCGACTGTTTCCACACCAGTTCTCTGGCGGCCAGCGTCAGCGTATAGGGATCGCCAGAGCGCTCGCCACGCAGCCGGAGTTGATTATTTGCGACGAGCCCGTCTCAGCGTTAGATGTAGCAGTGCAAGCTCAAATACTCAATCTACTGCGAAAACTCCAAAACGATTTCGGCCTAACCTACCTGTTCATCTCACACGATTTGGGTGTGGTGCAACACATGTGCGACTCGGTCGCGGTCATGTACATGGGGAAAATCGTCGAGCACGCCGATAGACTAAGTTTGTTCAACAACCCCCAACACCCCTACACCAAGGCGCTGATCTCTGCTGTACCTTCCGTGGATAAAAAGCGACGCGCTGCCGCCAAGCGGATATTGATCCCCGGCGACCCGCCAGACCCACTCAACCCACCCAAGGGCTGCCGCTTTGCCAATCGCTGCCCGGAGGCGGTCGAGCGCTGTAGGGCTGAGCAACCCTCACTTGATCGCATCGGAGAAAACCACCGAGTCGCATGCCATCTTATTGAAAAGCTGTAGGCACTCGCTGAAAGAGAGATGCCATAGATTGTCATTGCTGCGCGAGCGACTCTAAAACCGTGTAACAAGCGCAGCCTTAACCTCAGCGCGTGACGTCAGTTCGGGGCGCAACTGGTTCGAAACATACTTGCTCCTATCGTGCACCAACTCGGTACACGACTGCGCTCTCTACTACTCGTGCAAAGCACCTTGTCTATTTTAGATTGGGGTTAACAGCGCCCCTATTATATCTATTTACAAAATACTGATTCACATAATAGATGGTTTTTATATTTTTTAAAGGCAATAGGCTATCAATCACCCACACAAGCACAAGGCGCTTGGGTGTTGGGCATCGATAAAACCATTATTAAAGAGACACTTCTCATGAAATATTCTGGATTCACAACATTCACTACCAAGCAGAACGATGGCTTGCTCACGGTCACTTTCAATTTTGGCAGCGTCAACGTGCAAGGCCAGGAGATGCTAGCCGACTTAAACAGCTTGGCCATGCGTCTTGAGCGCGATCGCGACACCAAAGTCGTGGTATTTCAATCCGCCAACCCGGAAGTTTGGGTCTGTCACTACGATACGGAGCTGCTGAAAGATATGTCTACCGAGGCAGTATCTCGCGAAGAGGCGCAACTGCTTGATCTGCAGTCAGTGTGCGAGCGTATAAGCAAAGTACCCCAGGCAACTATTGCCAAGCTCGAGGGTTTCGCCCGTGGCGGTGGTCACGAACTAGCGCTGGCTCTGGACATGCGTTTTGCAGCGCGCGGAAAATACAAACTCATGCAGATGGAAGTTGGCATGGGAATCTTGCCTTGCGGTGGCGGCGCATCGCGCATGGCTCGTCAGACTGGCTTAGGTCGCGCGCTGGAAATCATTCTCAGTGCTCGCGATTTCGATGCCGACGAAGCGCAGGCCTATGGCACCATCAACAAAGCGCTGGAGCCAAATGAAATCGGCCCATACGTCGATGAACTGGCAAAACGTATCGCCCAGTTTCCAGCCGAATCAATCAACGCATGCAAACAAGCGGTCTATGAGTCTATCGACAAACCCATCGACGAAGCACTCAAAGCAGAAGCCTACTGGTTGTATCAGGCAACCAGTAAAACACCGGCGGTCAAGCGCTTTGCAATTGCCGATGAGCAAGGCCTAGAGCACGACATGGAGAATCAGCGCAATTGGAATGACCTGGTGATGAAGGTGCAAGAAATAAACTGATTCTGGGAGTCAGTTCTATTGGGGCTCGCTCGCATCCAGAGCGAGCCAAATGGCAGCGCTGCTCCAGCGCAGTCTATTGTTCCCAGACGGGATGTTTGCCAATTTTCGCAATCAAAAAATCCATCAATACTCTCACTTTCGCAGTCAACACATTCGACTTTGGATATACCAGCCAAATAGCCGACTGCTGGTCGACTTGGTGCGATGGCAATACCTGCACCAGAGAGCCCTCCTGAATTTCCTTGTAGACACTCCAGAGCGAATTCATCGAAATCCCTACTCCTGACATAGTTGCGATACGCATACTTGCACCGCCGTCGCAGACGATACGCGCCGAGGCGTCGCTTGGCGGAAACCTACTAGCGGCTTGATCACTGGCGTAAAGTTTTCTCGTCGGCCCGTGCATAAAAGTCAGTAGGCGATGCTGGCCGAGCTCAGCAGGGGTTTGTGGTGTCCCAAAGCGCTTGAGATAATCAGGTGCGGCGCAGAGTATACGCCGGTCATCCGCCAACTTTCGCGCCCTCAAGTCTAAATCAAAACCGCCTTCAATCAAGTTAGTCTGTGCATCGGAAAAGCTCAGCTGCAGCTTTACATCGGGGTATTGATCCAGAAACTCCGGTAATAAGGGGGCGATATAACGCTGTGCAAAAGTGCTGGGTGCAGCGAATCGCAGTGTCCCAGTGACCTTTGCTGTCCCTCGGCCCAAAGCCGCACGAGCGGCATCCTCTTGGGCCAGAATTTCCCGAGCGTAGGGCAGAAACTCTTCGCCTTCTGTCGACAGAGAAACCTTGCGCGTGGAGCGGTGCAATAAATCCGCACCGACTTCACGCTCCAATTTCGATAGACGAGCACTCGCCACAGCGGGCGCAAGATCCAAGCGACGCCCCGCTGCGCTGATGTTCAAGCTCTCTGCAGCCAGAACAAACAGCCGGATAGCCTCAGTGTTCATACACCGATTCCTCTCTTACAGAACAAAAAACGAGACGAAAAAAACACTTAATATGCAACTCAGATCTTATGTAGCCAACCCTGAGGTGTAGCAACACAGTTGGCTCCACCGACGCGGTAGATAAAAATCAGCATCATAGGACTACAAATCGTATTCATATTTGCGTATATTACATCTAAAGACAAACAGGCACCGCCTTAAACCTCGGCGATAAATTTTTGTACAATATGCCCAATTAGGCATAAAAAGCGATTAAACTACGCTTTCTCCAAACCAAACACTACGTAGAACTCTCTACCCTATGTCCCTTTTCGCTCTTTCACTCGGCAGTCTAGTTTTGATATGTGTCGTGATTTACCGCCTCCCTAGCCGAAAGCGCAAGATTAGAGAGCTGCAGATAGAGAGACAAATCGAGCTCCGATCCCCTACCCACCAAGGTCGTCCAAAAGCCGATTGACACAGAGCGCGCTAGCCCAGTACCGCATTTGTCATATTAGGTATCAAAAAGGCCAACCCCAAGCAGAAAATCAATCAAAGCTCGCGTGCGCGGCGGCACCTGTCGCCTTGAAGGGTATACCAAGTACATTACCTGCGGCTCACTGGCAATAGTGGGCATCAGCTGCACCAGACGACCCTGATCAAGTTCTTCTTTCACGGTGGATTCAAAACAGGCACCTATGCCATGCCCTCCGATAACCAGCTGTTGCATCAACAAGGGAGAATTACACAAGGTGTAGCTTTTGGGTTGAACTTCCAGCATCTTTCCGCGCTGGCGAAACACTTGCAAGCCACTTCGTCCCAACTGCGATATCACTATCCAGTGGTGCCGTGCCAAATCCTTCGTTGTCTCCGGCTTGCCATATTGTTCGACATACTCCGTACTTGCATATATTTTAAAACACTCCTCGTGCAGCACTCGCGCCACCAGCGAATCATCGGAGGGGATACCCACGCGGATGCCCAGATCTATACGCTCGTGAATGAGGTCGAGCGTGGTGTCATCCAGTACGAGTTCGAGTTGAATGCCTGGAAACCGACGACTAAATGTCTGTAGGTGCGGTAGCAAGTGTTTGTGAGCGATGTCATGGTTGATCGTCAGTGACACCCTGCCCTGCGGCTCGGGTGACGACACCAGCGCCTCCACGCTTTCCAAAATACTCGGCAGTACACAAGCTTGCGAGTAGATCTGCTGACCTTCTGTCGTCAGGCTTAACTGTCGAGTTGATCGCTGCAACAACCGGACATCTAGTACCGCCTCAAGCTGCGCTACTTGCTCACTCACGCGAGATCGACTGCTCCCTAGCCGCCGCGCTGCAGCCGCGAAACTGCCGCTTTCTACCACGGCCGCGAAGACAGCCAGTGGACGTAGATGGGAATAATTAATTGTACTCATTTATAGAACATTCTATCCCGGATACGCCCACTTATCAAAACAATCATTATCCCCCAAGATAGCGTTCAGTCCGCGCTAATCCTCTTGGCGCTGGCATTTAAACAACCAGGAGACACCTATGAAAAACCTAGCCACCGCCCTCGCAGTCACAGCTTTAAGCGCCTCTTGCGCTACAGTTTCTATCGCTTCAGACGCCAACAAGGCGATCGTCGGGCAGGCTG
>JBMYWE010000251.1:0-223 GCA_049607125.1 Granulosicoccaceae bacterium
ATCTTTTTGTAGATGAAGTAGATTAGCGCGAGTACCACGATGGCGATAAGAATCTTCATGAAGTCTTCCTCATTCTTGTATCTCAAGTTGTATGGAGCGGCCAGATCGAAACGACCAGCGCCCTGCAGCTCCGTCCAAGATAACATTGTCGAACGGCTGATGAGCACTTTATAGTTATCAATGGCGGTAGTTTATTGCCTGTTTCCCAGTGCCAGCCGATACC
>JBMYWE010000251.1:233-4508 GCA_049607125.1 Granulosicoccaceae bacterium
GGATGTGCTGTTGCAAGTTGCTCCAAAACGGAACACCGCGGGTATCACTGACGCGGCACAATCAAAAGAGGTCGGGCGTGTAGGGCTCGGATTCTGGAGCGTCCAAGCACCGACTGCCCTGGTTTTTGGCATTGTCTACCCAATGGCCGACACGCCGCTTTTGCATTGCAGGAGGTTTTACATGTAGCGCTGTGTCACCGTTCAGCCAGGCTAGGGCTTGTTTGGCGCCAACCGCGATAGGCATGCGGTGATGCACACAAGCCATGTGTTGGTCGGCGGCGCACGTGAGTAAGGCCAGTTGTGGCCCCGTGTGGGTCTCTCGCCACAGGGCGGCTAGGCTGAGTGCTGGCTCGGATTCCGCCTCAAAATACCAAGCATGGCGCTGGGCATTGCGCTTTTGCCATTCATAGAAACCATTGATCGGAACGAGACAGCGTTGCCCCAGCAAATGTTTGAAGGTGGGCTTTTCGACGACGCTCTCAACGCGTGCATTGATGACTAAGGGCCCGTTGGCCAGTGGCATGCCCCAGTGCATGGTTTGCCATTGGGTTGTTTTTAGTGTGCGAAGGCATGAAAGGGCACTGGTCGGCGCTATGTTATAGCGGAGCTCGAAGTTGTCCTCGTCAAAGAGCGGCAAGCCTATATCTGCCATCAATTGGCGAATGCCATCGAGATCACTGAGGTTTAGTCGGCCACACATATTAGTCCGAGCACCCTGTTGCCAATGGTCCGCACTGATTGCTCACTAGGCCCCCTTAAACTCTGCCTGACGCTTCTCTAGGAAAGCTTTGACACCCTCGATGTGGTCTTCGGTCTGACCGGCTGCGCGTTGTAGGTCGCGCTCGAGCGACAATTGCTCAGTCAGCGAATTTTGCCAGCTTTGTTGGATGGCGCGCTTGGTATAGGCGAGGCCCACAGTAGCTTGCTGGGCGAGGTGCTGTGCCATGTGCTCTGTGGTCTCGAGTAACTGTTCGTCGTCGACCACCTGCCAGATTAGTCCCCATTCAGCGGCGAGCTCGGCGCTGATTGGCTCACCCAAGAGAGCCATGCCCATGGCACGGGCATGGCCGGCCAGTCTGGGCAGTACCCAAGTGCCCGCGCAATCAGGTATTAGGCCTATTTTGCTAAAGGCTTGAATGAACAGCGCCGAGCGGGCGGCGACGACAATATCGCAGCACAGTGCGAGGTTGGCACCGGCTCCTGCGGCCACGCCGTTGACCGCACAGATGACGGGGATGTTCATACCGGTAATGGTCTGGGCCAGTGGGTTGTAATCGCGTTCCAGCGCCTCGCCTAGGTCGATGGGCTCTTCTAGTTCGTTGAAGGCGGCGAGGTCTGCGCCGGCGCAAAAGCCTCGACCGGCTCCGGTGATAAGCAGGCAACGCACAGATTTGTCCGTTTGCGCTGCAGTGAGAGCGTGGCGAATTTCTTCGTGCATTTCGGTGGTGAAGGCGTTGAGTCGGTCGGGGCGGTTGAGCACCAATCTGGCGACGCCCTTGGAGATGCCTAGCGATATAGTTTGATAAGACATTTTGGTTTGGACCCGTGGTAGCTTTTCACTTCAGAAAAGACTGTGTTGCATGGCACAATGACTCGTTTAATTGTCCCATATTTGAGGAGCGAGCATGTCGTACGAGAATATCAAAGTTGAGCAACGGGGTTCAGTTTGTGTCATTGAGCTGCACCGTCCCAAGGCGCTGAATGCGTTGTCCAAAGGTTTGATGGACGACTTGACGGCGGCGTTGGATGTTGCTGAGGCGGATAGCGGCACGCGCGCCATTGTTGTGACTGGTAGTGAAAAAGCCTTTGCCGCGGGCGCAGACATAAAGGAGTTTCAAAACCGCGATTTCTCTGACGTCTATCGTGACAACCTGATCACAGCCAATTGGGAGCGTATTGATCGATGTCGCAAGCCGGTGATCGCGGCTGTAGCAGGCTTTGCACTAGGCGGAGGCTGTGAGGTGGCAATGATGTGTGACTTTATCCTCGCTGCTGATAACGCAGTGTTCGGGCAACCCGAAATCAAGCTTGGCATCGTGCCGGGAGCCGGTGGCAGCCAACGCCTGACGCGGGCAGTGGGCAAGGCCAAAGCGATGGAGCTGGTGCTGACCGGGCGCAATATGAAAGCGGAAGAAGCAGAGCGCTCTGGATTGGTCGCTCGAGTGGTGCCACTGGACAGTTTGATGGATGAGGCAATAAAAACAGCCGAGACTATCGCTTCCTACTCGCAACCGGCGGTGATGATGGCCAAAGACCTCGTCAAGACGTCGCAGCAAGTCGGTCTGGATGAAGGAGTAAAGATTGAGCGTCGCGTATTCCATGCTTGCTTCGGAACTCATCACCAAGTCGAAGGTATGGCCGCTTTTGCAGAAAAGCGAAAGCCTGATTTCAAAGAATAGAGCAGGTGTTGCCAGCTGGCCCCTTCTCGGTGTTAGCCTGGCTTTTTTGTGTCTTCTAATGGGGATGCTGGGCTGCCAAGTTCAGCTGCTTTTTCTTCGGGTTTTTTAGACAGCATCTCGCACTCGCGGAATATCTTGACTGTGCAGCGTTGGCACAATTCAGGTTCAAACCGCGCGCTGATGTCTCTCAGGGCGTAGGTTTTGGAGTCCATAATGTTGTCTTCGCCAAGATGATCCAGCACACCAAAGCGTTCGAGGTCTTTGATGGTCTTTTCCTTCAAGCCCACCAGCGCAATGCTGCCGCCCATTTTGGCGCGCGTTTCTGCTTCTCTTTCAAGTAACTCTGCCCCAGCCAAGTCGATAAAGTTGACACCTTCACAGAGCACCATGAGATGTTTTTGCCGTGGGTTGGCGCGGCGGATCTTGTCTAGCTGGGTTTCGACGTGATCGATAGCGCCAAAAAACAGCGAGCCGTCGATACTGGACATTTTCATTTGTGGGCACTGGGGCAAGTGCAGTTTGTCGGCGTCTTCGATACGCCGCTTAGGGGCATTGGGGTTGGGCGCCAAACTCAGTACCTTGGGCTTGGAGGTGCGATTGAGATAAAGCAGCAACGACAGTAGAACCCCACCGTAGACAGCGAACTCCAACTCCACAAACAATGTCGAGGCGAAGGTGGCGACGAGCACAGACCACTCGTGTGCACCGGCCGAGATGATTTTTTTGATTTCTGGCAGATTGACCAAACCCCAGGCGACAATCACGATGACACCGCCCATGGCGGGAATGGGCAGATAGCGTGTCAGCGGGGCCACAAAAAGCACCAGCAGTGCCAGTGCGACAGCTGCAAAAATGGCGGACAAAGGCGTGCGGGCACCCGCGTCGTAGTTAACACCTGAACGAGTAAAAGAGCCGGACCCCGCGTAGGCGGAAAAGAAACTACCGACCATATTGGATAACCCTTGACCGATAAACTCTTGGTTGCCGTTGATGCGCTGTCTGCTCTTGACCGCGATGGAGCGAGAGATAGAAACCGCCTCGATCAATCCAAGGATAGCGACGGCTAAGGCGCTGGTTGAGAGCTCGCGCACATTGGCCAAGGTCAGGTCTGGAATAGACGGAGGAGGCAAATGTGATGGCAGAGCCCCGAGTAGCTGAACTCCGTGTGCTTGTCCATCGAGCAGCCAGGTCAGGGCGCTGCCCACTAGCAGGGCAATCAGCAAATGCGGTGCCTTGGAGTTTATCCATTTGATCGTAACAGCGGTGGCTGCCGTGGCGGCGGCAATGGCCAGTACGATTGGGTTGATGTCGCGCCAAGCGAGCCCGATTTGCCACCAAGTGTGGACGAAGTCGGCGCGTTCCAAGTCCAGCCCCAGTACAACTCGCATCTGACTGGTGAGAATCAGTACGGCGGCGCCGGTTGTAAAGCCTACGACGACCGTATGTGAAACAAAATTGACGAGGCTGCCCATGCGCGCTAGCCCGAACACCAACTGATACAGTCCGGCGAGAAAAGTCAGAGTCAAGACAGCACTTATGTATTCGGGGGTTCCTGGTTCTGCAACGCCTGATACCGTGGCAAATACAACGATGGATATAGCAGTGGTCGGGCCGCTGATCAGATGCCAGCTGGAGCCAAACAGAGCAGCGATTACCGGAGTGACCATGGCCGTGTAGAGGCCGTACTCTGGCGGCAAGCCCGCAATGATGGCAAACGCCACCCCTTGGGGTAGTACGATGACAGCGTTGGTGAGGCCAGCGATAATATCGGCGCGCAGAGACTTGCGATTGACCAGCGGCCACCACAATAAAAAAGGCAGTAAGTTCTTCCAGCGCGTCATGCTTTCATCGGGCCAAAGTCCGCAGTGCTCGCAGG
>JBMYWE010000252.1:0-4455 GCA_049607125.1 Granulosicoccaceae bacterium
GAACGTGATGAAATGCTAAACGCAATCACTGGCGGTTCCTTGCTGAGCTGGCAGCACGTCAATCTACAGGGCGAGTATGACTTCAGGCGATCAGCGGCCAATGATAGATCGTTTGATATGAAGCAAATTCGGGCATTGAAATTAGTTTGATTTTTGGAGTCAGCAATGTGTACTGGGAATTCATCCCGCACAACAAGATAGTTTTCGCACGTCTTTGTCAAAGCTTTGAGCGGCCAGCTTCAATCCCTCTACAGCTGTCAAATACGGGAAAATAGTTTCTCCCAATTCACGAGAGGTCAGCTCCGCCTTCAATGACATCACTACCGTTTGGATCATGTCACCCGCCTCCGGCGCAAAGACACACGCTCCTAACAACCGATCGGTCTCTGCGTCTGCCACCAATTTGATGACGCCGGTCGTTTCTCTTGAAGCGATGAACCGTGGCACGTGGTCGAGTGCCACAACACTGGTCTTGACCTTGATCCCCGATGCCTTTGCTTGTGCTTCAGACAACCCAACGCTGGCCACCTGTGGGTCGCTGAAAACGACAGCGGGCATGGCCGCATTGCTATAGGACTGCGTGTTCCCGTTGAGTGCATTGCGCGCCGCTAACTTACCTCCGTAAGCCGCCATGTAAACAAACATGTCTTCGCCCGTCACATCTCCAACCGCGTACACATCGGTTAAGGTGCTTTGCATGAACTCATCGACCACAATACCGCCGTGGGCTGTCACATCAACGCCGATGTTTTCCAGTTTCAATGACTGCGTATTGGGCTTTCGACCTGCGGCCGCCAAGACTTGCTCAGCCTCTAGTGTAATTTCGCCCTCAGCCGTCTCGCAGGTCAGTACAACCCCACCGGCGTTAGATTCGATTTTCTGATAATTGATGCCCTCTCGCACCTGTACCCCTTCACTGCGCAACTGAATTGCCAGGGCCACGCTGACTTCGGGTTCGGCTTCTGGCAACAATCGACTACGGCAGCATAGAGTCACGCTGACACCGGCACGAGCGAACAGTTGGCCTAGTTCAACACCAATCACACCACCACCAATCACCAACAGAGATTGTGGCAGCGTGCCGAGAGCTAACGCGGCGGTGCTGTCGAGCACCGGCACGGATTGGATACCATCAATCGGTGGTAGTGCCGATTGGGAGCCCGTCGCGATGATCACTTTGCGAGGCGTGTAATGCACGTCGCCGACTAAGACACCAAGCCCTTCTCCTGTGAAGCTCGCCCGCCCTTCGACATACGAAACCGTAGGGTATTCGGGCAACAAGTTTTCATATTTCGCCTGGCGAAGCTCATCGACTAGCGCTTGTTTTTGCGCAACCAACGCTGGCCAGCTCTGCAATTGAGCACTGCCTTTCAACCCCGAAAAGCGATCAATGCCATTTGCTTTATGTAACGCCTCCATCGCCCGAATCAGAGCTTTTGACGGTACACAGCCCACATTGACACAGGTTCCGCCAATGGTTCCTTCCCCTGCCACCACTACTTGAGCACCGAGTTCAGCCGCCGTGATCGCAGCTGAAAAGCCGCCCGATCCGCCACCAATCACGAGGAGATCGGGGGATGTAGAGGCTTTGTCACAGCAGTCCGACATTTAGGGTTTTCCTTTTTGATTCGTTATTGATGATAATTTGCTGCGACGCCAGACGGCATACACACTAAGCAAGATGAAAAACACCAGAGACGGCAGCAGTACCCAATCGAGATAACCGGTCAATGCCGACAATCCGAGTAAAGCAAACAGACCAACCAACACGGGCGTGAAGCAGCACAAGGCCACCAGAACAGTTCCTACAACGCCAAAGCGCAGCAGTCCTTTGTTTGTCATGGCGGCGACTACGAAACTGGTTCAGCGGGATAACCTGCATCACCCGACGCTGTGCCTATCTTTTGTGCATCTGTCACTGTTGAGTCAAAAACAGCCGTCGCCGTTTTTGCCGCGAAGTCCACACTCACTGACTTCACTCCAGGAACACCTTCCATCGCTTTTCGCACGGTGATAGGACACAACCCACAGGTCATTTTTTTAACGTTGAAGGTGATTGTCTGCTCAGACTGAACACCTTGGCTCAAGGTGTTTGAGGAATCAGCCCAGACGGGCAGTGAAGTGGTGAATGCGCCAACGGAAAGCACGCCGCACAACGCCATTGCTGAGGGTATGAGGGATCGGTTCACTAATCTTCTCCTAATAAAATATTGGTGCCCAAAGGTTTACCGTGGCAGATAGCAACGCTAAAACCGTGGCACTCCATAGCGCAGCTTTGGTGATTCGACTGGATGTAGGGCGAGCACAAAAAGAGTCATCGACACAGGCAGGCTTGGCGCGAAAATACACATGCCAAAACCCTGCGGCCAGTAGGCATGCCGTGACGAACAGAAAGTAAGGTTTATAAACTTCCAGAGCAGTGAGAGTGCCCACCCAAGTTCCACCGATGCCTAAAGTGACCAGTGCTAGAGGTACGATGCAACAAGAAGAGGCCATGAGCGCTGCGATAGCTCCGCCGGTGGCCAATAGCCCGCCCTGCCTCGGTTCTGGCTGTCCAGAGGCAAACGTCTGCTCAGATATTTCTTGCGATGAATTGTCCATGAGATCAAGATAGACCCTGTAGTAGCTACAGGGTCAAGGGCTAAATTGAGATGAACACACAGCACGAACTCTATTCTCGAGGAGAGATAGCAAAACGCAGCCGTGTGAATAGCGAGACCATTCGCTACTACGAGAAAATTGGCATCATGCCAAAGCCCCCTCGCAGTGAAGCTGGCTACCGTCTTTATGACGGAGAGCACTATCAGCGCTTGTTATTTATTCGCCGTTCACGGGAGCTAGGGTTCACTCTGGAAGAGATACGTGGCTTGCTCGATCTCGTCGGCGAGGGAGAGTACACCTGTGCTGAAGTCAGAGATCGCACCAGTGAACACCTAGTAGAAGTCGAGGCAAAAATACGTGATCTGAAACGGATTCAGCGTTCACTCAAAGCAATGGTTGCAACTTGCTCAGATGGGTCAATGCCCGATTGCCCAATTATCGATTTCCTAAGTGCTCGCCCACAAACTAGACCCATTTCTAAGTAACAACACCTCCCTCTCTTCAACGTCCTCCTTTATTCTGATCGCCTATGTACTAGAAACCTTCTAAAGCCTTTTAACAATTGACGTAAACTGCCTTTTACTTCCGTTTTCGAACTCGAAAGTTACGTCGATTGCATCTCCTTCTACAACTCTTCGAGACGGCTGCATCAACATCAAGTGTAGGCCCCCTGGTTCGAACAGCTGTACACCTCCTTGGGGCACCAAGACATGCGTTTGCTTGGTCATTCGAGCTACACCGTCGTCGGAAATTTCGGTCTTATGAATCTCGACTTTCTTAAAAAAAGAGCTTTGGCTACCAACTATTGATATAGGAGATTTACTGTTGTTTTTGATTAAGAGATAGCCTGCCAATACAGGAACACCAGGGGGAGCTTCCTTTACCCAAGGATTAACAATTTCAATATTATTCTCCTGAGCTTCAGCTTGTGAAGCTACAACGCTCACGAGTCCAAGAGAAAGGAGACCAAATTTCCTTCTATCCATCATGATTGCGACTCAACATATTTTTTTATCGATTGAAAATTCTCAGCAATTTCATCTGGCTTATCACGGCTGCCAAACACACCAACCTTACGCCCTCTTGGGTCAATGAGCATAATGGATGCGGAGTGGTCTACTGTGTAGATACCTTCCTCATTGGGTTCGCTGCGAATGTGCGCAACCCCCAGCTGACTAGAAAGCACATTGATCTCCTCAATCTCACCCGTGGCCCCAATGAAAGCAGTATCAAAGTACTTCACATAAGTCTCCATATGACTAATGGTGTCTCGATTTGGGTCAATTGAGACGAATATCACTTGCGTCGAATCCGAAGCCCCTACTGCTTGCAGTTTGCTCACGGTTGCAGCTAACGTTGTCATGGTCATCGGGCAGACGTCTGGGCAATTTGTATAACCGAAGAAGATGAAGCTCCAACGATCTTTCAATTGCGCTAGGTCAAGCGTAGCGTCCTCGGTGCTTTCAAGTGAAAAGTTTCCCAGCTGATACGGCGGCCAAATTAGGCTTTCTATGGATGGAGGGCTTTTTAGTTGATTGTGGCTAGTGAAAAGGTAGGCGCAGATACCCGCCGATAGACTCAAGCATATCAACGCTATTGTTGCCATGTGTTTGCGCCGGTCAGCCATTGGTGTCGCCCATCTATTCATGCCAAAAAACACCTATCACCGAAAGGATATACATTGTCAGTGTGACCCAAGCTCGCATTGAAGCTGATACGGAAAATTCGGCAAGCTTTCATACCAGACATCGAGTAAAAGTCAGTTTCCTCATCTTCATCTACTAGTGAACATGGTTAGAGTAGCCTTGCCCGAGATCTATAGGCATTCGTCCCGCGCGAATTTTTCTGACTCGA
>JBMYWE010000253.1:0-4403 GCA_049607125.1 Granulosicoccaceae bacterium
CGGGACTGTTGGCGCTTGAGCTGCTGCCCGCTCTTCGCGGAGCTGAGTTTTACAACTCCCAGTTTAAGCCACTGGCGACATCCACCTGGGTAATTTTCGCCGGGCTAGGCGCCATGAGTTTACTCACCCACTTTGCACTGGCGGCCGCCTACCAAAACGCTCCAGCAGGTTTTGTAGGCCCCTTGGAATATTTATACCTGCCCATCGTCACCTTAGGCAGTTTGTGGTTTTACCAAGAAGTACCGCCGACCTCGGCCGTAGCTGGCATTTTGATTATCATCACGGTGGGCATAGTGATCACTTGGCGCGAGCATTTGCAACATCGTCTGGTCGACAGATAGTGTGCGTTTAAAATCAAATACTCAGGCAGAGTGACTTAGCGGTACGCTTACGCACCTTGAGGCGGGTTGGGGATAGCGGTGTATTGATTCTTGGGGATTGCTACAATCCCCCGCAGCCCGAGCCGCTGCCGATCGCTCACTGTGAGCTGATCAATAGCCGCTTCGACCGCTGCAAAGATAGCCCCTGCATCTCTGCCCGGCGCCGTAATCAAAGGTAGTCCCGGAGTGGCTTCAGTCCATTCCAGCACACGTAACTTAGCTGCAAAGCTGTCATATTCAGTCATCAGCCGCCAAGAGACAGCGTCTAGGGATGCGATGTCTGCCTCGCCGTTGGCAACCGCCTGCGCCGATTTTAAGTGTTGTTCGGTGGCTAGACGATGCTCAAACCAAAACCCGAGCTGATGGAGGTGCCAGTAGGGCGCAGCGTAGCCCGACTGAGAAAAAGTCTGGTTATAGGCAAACACCCCGTCGCGATAGTCGATCAAGTGGGTGCGAGTATCATTCGCACGAACAATCAAGGCACTGCGATAATAGCCAGCGGGGCAATCTTCCAGCGCATAGTCGGGCGTGCCGACCAACTGCACTTTGTCGTGCAACCAAGTACGGTATGGCATACCGCATGTCTGGCTCAATACCAGCTCAGGGTGTTTCCAGACATAAAACTCTTCGGCGTCTTGAGCGAGAGTTTCTGGGCTATCGATTCCCACGGCGTGCAAATTCTGCCGGATAAGCTGCCAGTAGCGCTGGTGCGCGCCCGCGAGCTGAGGCCGAGCGTACATCATGAGATTGGCAATCACGGTGTTTTTTGAACCCTTGTTGTTGTGGCAATCAACCCACCACTCAAAGTTTGCCTTCAGCCCTTAGCCACTTTGCGCAGCTCAAATTTCTGAATCTTGCCGGTAGCGGTTTTTGGCAGCGGACCAAACACCACTTTTTTGGGCCGCTTGAATCTGGCCATATGCTCGAGACAGTGCTCGACGATTTCCTCTTCCGTACTCTCGGCGCCGGCTTTGAGTTCGATAAAGGCGCACGGGCTCTCGCCCCACTTGTCGTCGGGCATGGCCACCACCGCGGCCTCACCCACGGCGGGATGCGTGTACAAAACATTCTCTATCTCCACCGAAGAGATATTTTCCCCACCGGAGATAATGATATCTTTGGCGCGATCTTTAATCTGGATATAACCATCGGGGTGTACAACCGCCAAATCACCACTCCAAAACCAGCCATCCTTGAGTGCCTCATCCGTCGCCTCTTGGTTTTTGAGGTAACCGGTCATCACCGCATTGCCGCGAATGACTATCTCTCCCATCTGCTCGCCATCTGGGGCCACGGGCGCGCCGGTATCGCCATCGAGTACCTGCACTTGCTCCATCATCGGGAATCTCACCCCTTGGCGGGACTGCAGCTGAGCCAACTCCTCTCCGGCTAGGTGCTGCCAGGCAGGCTGGGGCTCTGCTTGCAATATGTGGCCATAGGTTTCGGTGAGGCCGTAGACGTGCATAACCTCACAACCCATACCGGCCATACGCGCCAGCACGGCGGCAGGCGGTGGCGCGCCGGCGGTCATACAGTACACTTTTTTGTCGGGGTGAATACGCTCGGGCGCGGTGGGCGCATTGGCTAGCATATTGAGCACAATGGGTGCACCGCCAAAGTGGGTGATATCCCACTGTTGCATCAACTCAAAAATGCGCTCAGGCACAATAGCGCGCACACACACCACAGTGGCTGCCATGGCGGTCATTGTCCATGCGTGACCCCAGCCATTGCAGTGAAACATAGGCACGGTGTAGAGGTAGCGCGGGTGCCGCGGCACGGCCCAGCCACTGATGGTACCCATGGTCATCAAGTAGCTACCACGGTGGTGATACACCACCCCCTTGGGCCGACCCGAGGTGCCGGAGGTAAAGTTGATCGCCAGCGGGTGCAGTTCATCTTCCACCGTAGCGGGCAGGTAATCAGCCTTTTCTACAGCGTACTGCTGCAGCAGGTTCTCGTAGCTGAACAGCTCGATGTCATGGGGTAACTCGGGCTGAGAGGCGGCGTGTGTGTCATCAATCAGGATCAATTGCAGGTGCTTGCCCCGCTTGGTACAAGCGCGAATGCCCTCCAGTGCCACGGGCAGTAACTCGCGATCGACAATCAACACGCTGGTCTCGGCGAATTCAAGAATATAGCTGACCGTCTCGGCGTCCAAACGCGTGTTGATGGTGTTGAGCACCCCTCCCGCCAGAGGCACATAAAAGTGTGCCTCGAACATCTCGGGCGTATTAAAAGCCAACAGCGAAACCGTCTGGTGCGCTTGCAGGCCCAGCGCTTTAAGCGCAGCCGCCATGGCTTGACAACGCGCTTCGGTTTGGGACCACGTGTATCGCCGCTCTTCGTAGACTAGGCTCGTCAGTTGCGGGTGCACATCGGCCGTGCGCGACAGGTAGGCCATGGGCGTCAGAGGCACATAGTTGGCTCGGTCGCCCATGCGATTTTTTAGTGAGTCATACAGAGGCGGCAAGACACGGGTTGGCGTAGGCATGTGGCAATTCCTGGTTTTGGTGGTCGCGCGGCCGACACGGGCCACGTGCGCTGGAGCCAAAGACACTTGGCCCAAACTCTCAGCTCAACGCAACTTCAAGTTGTGCGCATTTAGGTCAAAGGGTAACTCACTGAGAATCGCATCAAAAGCACCCATGTCTGATTGAACCGTAAGACTGGAGGCACCGCTTTCGATGGCTTCTATGTGGGCGCTGTCGAACAGAGCAAAGGCCAACCAAGCGTCATAGCGAGCAGAAAAACTCACCGAGGTGATATCACCACAATCAAAACCGTCCATATGCAAGACAATTTCGTTGCTGTAGCGCGGCAAGCCGGGTACGACCACCCCCATCAAACGTGAGGGCACGCCCTCTGCTTTTTGCTTGGCCAAGGCCTCCACGCTCAGGCTCGGCAAGCCGCGGTCGAGGTGACAGTATTTGTCTAGGCCGCACTGCAATGGCGTCATGTCGAACATCATGTCGCTGCCGAAGGACAACAGCCCTGCTTCCATTCGTTCGATGTTATTGGGACAGCCGTGGCCCACGTGTAGGTCCTCGCCCAGAGCGAACAGTTCATCCCACAGTGACTGGCCCAACTTGGCGTCATCTACGTAGATTTCAAAGCCGCCTTGGTGCGACCAGCCCGAGCGCGCCACGATAAATGCGTGCCCTTGGTAGCTCATCCGCCGATAGCGAAAAAAGCGGATATCGCGCACCTCTTCGCCGAAAACTCGCGCCATTAGATCATCAGCCTTGGGGCCTTGCACCGCCACGGGCCAGACGTCCGGCTCGCAGAGCTTCACATCCAGCCCCATACCCGTGGCCAAGCCTTTGGCCCACAACAGTACATCCGAATCGGAAATACTCAACCACCAAGTATCTTCGGCGACATGAATGGCGACGGGGTCATTGATAATTTTGCCGTCCTCGTCGCACAAAGGCACATAAAAACACTGATCGTCCTTTGCCTTTGAGAGGTCTCTGGGGGTCATGAGTTGCACCAATTTATAGGCGTCGGGGCCTTTGAGCTGCACCTGCCGCTCAACTGACACATCCCAGACCTGCACGTGGTTACACAGGTGCCAGTAGTCTTCCTCCAATCCGCGAAACCAGCTCGCCAACAGCATGTGGTTATAGACGGTGAACGACTGCGCGCCCCCGTCGAGAATACGTGACGTAAAGGGAGTCTCGCGCAGGCGCCGCGAACGGGTGATCAAGGGTGCAGACATGGCTGACTCCAGTGGCATTAAAGTGCAGCGAATGTAGACACTGCCAAACAACGAAGCAAACGAAATAGACGCCGTCTGAGACATAATAATAGTTATGGGGGTATAATGTTTTTATGAGTGATCACCCCCCACTACACTGGCTGCGTAGCTTTGTCTTTTCGGCCAAGGCACTTAGCTTTACCAGAGCAGCAAATGAACTGGCGCTTACCCAAGCGGCGGTGAGCAAACACATCAAAGGTTTAGAAGCGTGGTTAGGTGTGCAGTTGTTTATCCGCGAGGCCCATGGGCTGGCATTGACCGAG
>JBMYWE010000254.1:0-4382 GCA_049607125.1 Granulosicoccaceae bacterium
GGGTATCAGCATTTTCCGTACGGGCAGGCTTCTGGAAATGTCCATTGGTCGTTTCGGCAGAACTGACACGGGCCTTCACTGCGATCTAAGTGCTCGCGCGATGTAGAGCTCGTCCATGGCTCTGAGCGGTGCTCGTTCCAGAACATGCGGTCGAGTTCTGCCATGGGGTCAATAGCGTGTTGCTTTAGACAGCGCCAGAGTGTGGGGTCAATTTTGTTTTTAAGCGGGTCGTCGCGTTGGTCAAAGAGCACACTGCCGTAGTTGGCATCCGCTAAAAATTTTACACGATCATTATCTGTAAGCAATTTCGCACTATCGGGATAGGCATCCGCAAAGCGTTTCCATGCCTCAACCGTTAGTCGAGATTGATGTTCGAAGTTGTCATCGTAAGAAAAGTGAGGAGTGATGACAATGCGGGCGCGATAGTCGGTTTGGCCGTCCGGTATTGTCAGCTGCCATTGCTCAGCACAGCTTTGTTTGAGTAGGCTAAAGACATCTTTATTATGGTATTCGAAATGTAATTGGCCGCCTGCAACTTCTACTGCGCGAGCAAACATGGTCAGCGAGGCCGTGCTAACAACAATGATCAGACGCGGCCGGCTCTGAAGCAGCTGTTTGATGACGTAGCCCCGTTCCTCGACACAGTGCTTTGCAATCGCTTCTGTCGGGATGTCGAAGCGCTCTCCCCATCCGGGCGAGGCGCAGGCGATCATATCGTTCATGGAAATATCTTCGCCGATCGACAGTTGAATGTGTTTGTTTCCTTTGCGTTTGAGGCGTTTGTTTAAGCGCTTGAGGGTCGGTGATAATCGGGTGTAGTAGCTGAGTTTGTGTCGAAGTAACTCGACTTGGTGCTCAGTGGTGGAGGCTATTTTTCCCGCGATAAGCGCTCCTTTTTTTACGCGATAGAGCCCGCGCTTTCCTTTTATGGGGTGTTTGTTCAAGATCACGAGTCGTTGTTCGAGGTTCCAGGTGTCTTCGATCGACGAGTGTTCCTGCCTGTCGCGCTTTTTGGCATAAAACGCGAGTTGCATCCAGCGATGAGAGGTTGAACGATTGACTCGCATGAATCCATCGATGGGCGAGTACAGCTGCGTGCCCGGGATAAGACTCTGCTGCAGATCAGCAAAACGGATGCTCTCTTGGTGCACGGAGGCCTGACGGTAGTAGTATGCGTAATTGGCCAAGCGCTCAAAAGACGGATAGGCCCAACTTGAACTGTTGACGTCGGCAAAAAAGGCCGTCATGTTCGGGTTGATTCCCAGCGTCATAATCGGCGCTTTGCGACAACCTCGCAAAACTGCTGGATCGATCTGCGCCATGGACTTAAGGTTTGCATCGCACCAGGGTTGCGCAACAGATTTTGATTTGGACTTGCGCGATTGCAGAGCTTTCGGGAAGAGCTCGGACCAATCAAAACTATTGAAGGGGCCGTAGGGAGGAATATCTCCCCAAAACCAGCGACAGTCTCGACAGGATTTCACCTCCCGAACTAAGTCGATTTCAGGTGCGGAAGTGCGGCAATTTTCTTCTTTTTTGGATTCGCCCATTTGCCGATCTCAATGTTGGCGCAATATGAAATTGGAAAACACAACGCGGTTAGCTGGCGCAGGCTCAGGCGCTAATTTGGCCCAGTGTTTGGCTGCGAGGCGTACAAAGCAATCACTGGGTAGTGCTGCGACGAGCATGCTGCCTGAGTTAATCCAGGCTCGGTTGTTCGCCGTAGTGTAGTAGGTGCTGAAATATGCCCCGTGTCGGACTAGGCGCAATTGCCCCTGTGGGTTTCTGTTGCTGCCATCGCCGACATCGCGGCCGTACTTGTTATACATATTCACCGAGGCCGCAGTGAAATCACTGGCCACTTGAGTAAGGTTGGAGCAGTTGTTCCAGCCACAGCGAAAGCCATCGTTTTGGTCGCGTTCGCTGCTGGCGTAGGGTGGGGCGCCATGCACGTCGAAAGTGAGATTCACTGTGCGAGTGTTGAGGCCTTCTTCGCTCATGTGGTGGTAGCCCGGATCGATTCCTATAGCTGCCAACTCAAAAGTGGTGGCTTGGTGGGGATTGGCTACGTAGAAATCGACCTGCGCATCAAAGTCTCCGTGAATAGCGGTTGTTAGCCCTGCTCCGGCACCGGCATATTCACTGCCTTCCAAAAGCTCGATCACAAGGCCTTCGTCAACAGAAATACGAGACTCGCGAGAGGTGTGTGAATGGCCTGCGCGCCAAAAGCGTGTGTCGATTGCGGTGCCTGCGAAACTGTCAGCGAAGACGGTTGTCTTGGGACGCAGTGCTTGCAAGCCAGGCAAAGTGCCGGCACTCAGGTAGCCGGCTATCGGGAGTTTTCTTTTTAGCGTGTGGCCCATGCATTTGCTAAGCGGTGCGTAGGGCATAGTGCGAGAGCCGAGTAAGCAACGTAAGCCCGCTTTTTTGGATAGTTTGACCAGCTCTTTTTGTTCGCACTTAGAGAGTTCTAAAAATTGCTCGAGCAATATCAAATAAAACTTTGTTTTTTGTCGTCTCTTTGCACAGATTTTTTTTGAGAGTGTGCTGGTTTTTAAAGTGTCGCTTCTTAGGTCAAGGCAAGTCTCAGCGCGCGCATCGATTTTGTGTAAATGAGTTAACTGTTCTTCATTGGCAATCAGTGTGACTCGGGAATCAAGGCCAGAGCGTTTTAGTTGATCCAACGTTAGATCGACTAATCGATCCGACTCACATTCGGATAGAATCAAGTAGATGGGGACTCTTCTGGCAAATACATAGAGCAGGTGTTCTAAGGTTTGAAACTGCAGAGCGTCGCGCTTTTTTAAACGACCATCTGCTGCCTTTTGTTGCCAAGGCAGGTCTGCACCGCGATTTCCAGTGGGTTGCCCCTGAGGATCTAGCTCGGTGGAACGATACTCGTGTCCCGCGTCGATCGCTTGTAGTGTAGCTAGGCTTTGCTCGCAAACGCGTATCGGCCCGTCCTTGGTTTGCAGAGTGCAGGCCGGTACACACAGCACGTGCCCGTCGGCACTCAAGTGTACAGACAGGGCGAGGCTCGTCGCACCGGCGCCCAGTGCAGCCCAACAGGCGTCTAGGGTGCTTTCTGGCGTGGACAAGGCGTCGCCGTTATACGCGATAAGGGGAATGTTTGTTTTCATTTGTGCATATCCAAAAACCAATCGATCACGGTGGTGAGGCGTTTGGGCAGTTGTTTTTGTTTTCTAAACACAATATGGATGGCATTTTCGACTGGTGGAGAGTTCTCCGAGCTGTAGGCAAACAGGCTTCCCTCCTCCAGTTGCTGACTGACACAATGACGGGGGAACACCGATACGCCAAGTTTCCCGACCACCATGTCTATAGCGCCGCTGATACTATTTATCTCGCCAGCGTGACTTAGTGATTTATTGCTGATGAAACGATTCTCTGGGAAGTTGCCTTTGTGCCAATAGTCGAAATACACATCCATACCTGGGTATTTGATGAAATGCAGTTGTGTCAGTTTTTCACTTGATATTTTTTCAAAATCATCTTTGACCGCGCTTACCAAAATATATTCTTCTTGGCAGAACTCTCGATATTCCAGCTGTTGATGATCTACTCGCTCGGTGACAAAGCCAAAGTCGATCAATCCATTGAGTAGTTCTGGCAGGATTTCATCGTTGGGCCGCAATTCTACTTTGAGCTCTAGACCCGGATGTTGGAGGCGGCGCTTTAATAGCATGGAAAAATGTGGCGATAAAAGACAGCTTGGCGGCATCGCATAGCGAACTAGACCTTCAATTACATGCTGTTCTTTTTGTACTTCTTCCATGAGTTTTACAATGGAATCATTATAATTTCTTACATAGGCGAGCAGCGCCTTACCCGCTGGCGTGAGGTGTATGTTTTTTGGGTTTCGAATAAAAAGATCTGTACCAATCTTGGCTTCTAGTTTTGATACGTGCTGACTAACACCACTCTGAGTCATTGCGGCTTGCGCTGCCGCAATGGTGAAGCTTCCCGATTCAGCTGCGGCAAGAAAGGCTTTGAAGTATTTTGGGTCGAGGCGCAGGAAGTCCATACTGGCTAGATTCATCAAAAACCTCCAAAAAGCGTTTCATTAACCTCATGGAAAAGAACCTTAACATGGATAATTGGCAATTGTCCTATAGTTTGGCTACACTGCTCGAAAATTGAGACTGGTATGTCGTTGAAATGCTCGAGAGCGCGAGGGGACATGGAATGACTACAGTTAGCGTTGATGAACTTGCTCTGACAGGCGTGCGATTTTGGTGCGGTTATAGGCACCCCAAATTCACAGAGAAACGAGATGGCTTCAATCGATTGATCGCGTCTATTTTTGCGCCTCAAACAATTCAACAAATGACCCCTTTGGGCTTGCTCTCTTACTCACTTGC
>JBMYWE010000255.1:0-4347 GCA_049607125.1 Granulosicoccaceae bacterium
CCATCGATACTTAGACTTTGTAGTACTCTCTATACCAATCGACGAATCGACCAATGCCTTCTTCGATGGTGGTGTCAGGTTTGTAGTCTACATCTCGTACCAAGTCGGATACATCGGCGTAGGTGTCTGGCACGTCTCCAGCCTGCAATGGCAGTAAGTTTCGCTCCGCTTTCTTGCCGAGCTTGTCTTCCAGCACTTCAATATAACGAACCAAGTCAACTGGACTATTGTTGCCGATATTGTAGACGCGATAAGGCGCACTACTGGTGGCAGAGTCTGGTTTGGCTGGATTCCAGTCGGGATTTGGCGCGGCGACATTGTCCAGCGCGCGAGTGACCCCTTCGGCAATATCTTCGACAAAGGTAAAGTCGCGTTTGTGGTTGCCGTAGTTGAACACGTCTATTGGCTCGCCCGCCAAAATTTTGCGGGTAAATAGAAACAGTGCCATGTCAGGACGGCCCCAAGGGCCGTAGACGGTGAAAAAGCGCAGGCCTGTTACAGGTAGTTGAAATAGGTGGCTGTAGGTGTGTGCCATCAACTCATTGGATTTCTTAGTGGCGGCGTATAAGCTCACTGGGTGGTCAACGTGGTCGTGCACCGAAAAGGGCATGTTAGTGTGAGCGCCGTAAACTGAGCTAGTCGAGGCGTAAACCAAGTGCTGTACATCGTTGTGACGACAGTTTTCAAGAATGTTTAAAAAGCCCACTACATTGGCGTCTACATAGGCGTGCGGGTTTTCAAGTGAATAGCGAACTCCTGCTTGCGCTGCCAAGTTGACCACGCGATCGGGTTTGTGTTCCTGGAAAACTTTATCGATGGCGGCTTTGTCCTCAAGGCTAGCGCGCACATCGGTGAACCCTGATTTGGGCGTCAATCGATCGAGGCGTGCTTGTTTGAGGCTGACATCGTAGTAGTCGTTGAGGTTGTCGATACCAACGACTTCGTCTCCACGTGCCAACAATTTATGAGCGAGGGTGGAACCGATAAATCCGGCTGTTCCTGTGACCAATACTTTCATGGGAGCGATCCTGTAGCAGAATGTGGTTTAGAAAGCGCTGTCTAGTGCAGTCTTCCTCGGTGCATATGATGTTTGCTGCACCTGTGTTTAAACAATATCGGTGACTCCGCGTGAGTCTTGTTGAGCGTTGGCCTGAATGCCTTGAGTGCGGCGTGTACCCAAGAGCATTGGTCGCCTATAGCCGTGCGTCAACCAGATCCCTAGGAAAAAGGCCTTTAACATCAAACAGAATATGTTTGTCTCTGCCGAAGTCACGAATTTTATCCGCGCCCATTTCCATAAATTGTTGGTGGCCGACCGCGATGATGATGGCATCGTACGAGTTTGCATTGGGGGCTTGCACGGGTGTTATGCCGTACTCGTGTTGCGCTTCAGCAGCGTCTACCCATGGATCGTAGACATCTAAGTTGACACTGTACTTTTTTAACTCGCCGATGATATCGACGACACGTGTGTTGCGCAGGTCTGGGCAGTTTTCTTTGAATGCTAAGCCAAGCATTAACACGCGGCTGTTGACAACCTCTATTCGATTGGAGGCCATTTGCCGAATGACGCGCTCTGCCACATGTTGGCCCATGCCGTCGTTGATACGGCGACCCGCAAGAATCACATCGGGATGATAGCCAATTTGCTGTGCTTTGTGTGTCAGGTAGTAGGGGTCCACACTAATACAGTGGCCGCCCACCAGGCCAGGCTTGAATGGCAAGAAGTTCCATTTGGTGCCTGCGGCCTCAAGGACATCAAGCGTATCGATGCCGAGACGATCAAAGATCAACGCGAGCTCGTTAACCAGGGCAATATTGACGTCGCGTTGAGTGTTTTCGATCACTTTTGCTGCTTCTGCCACGCGAATGCTCGCGGCTTTGTGCGTACCAGCCGGTATGATGCTGCGATAGAGCGCGTCGACGAAGTTGGCTATCTCTTCGGTGGATCCGGAAGTCACTTTTAGTATGTTGGTTACTCTGTGCTCTTTGTCGCCTGGATTGATGCGTTCTGGGCTGTAACCACAAAAGAAGTCTTCGTTGTATTTCAGCCCAGAGAATTCTTCTAGTACCGGTACGCACACTTCTTCAGTAGCGCCAGGGTATACGGTGGATTCATAGATCACCACATCGCCTTGACTCAGTGCTTTTCCAATCGTCTCACTTGCTTTGCGAAGTGGGGTTAGGTCTGGTTGGTTGGCGTCGTCTATCGGTGTGGGGACAGTCACAATAAAGGTGTTGCACTCGGAGAGTGCACCAGCGTCGCAGCTGTAGCATAGTTTGGGTGAGTCGGCTAGTTCCTCCGAACTTACTTCTAATGTGCGATCATGCCCGTCTTGTAATTCTGTGACCCTGTCGGCGTACACATCAAAGCCAATCGTCGTATATTGTTTACCAAACTCAACGGCTAAAGGCAGGCCGACGTAGCCTAGTCCTATTACAGCAACTCTTGCCTGTTCCAGATTGCTCGCGTTCAAGGTCAATTCCTTCGTTCTATAGGGTGAAAGCTATAACTAAACTATAGCTGTGCTAACGTTCATAAGCGCGGTCGATTGAGGCACTTGCTCAAGAGAAGAATAGCGGCAGCTTGAGAAAATACCTCAAGCCTTCACAAACGCCGATCTTGACCGATAAGTTGTTGATAGCTGTAAATTTCAACTGGGAAACCTATACGCCGTGGGATCAATCAACCTTTTTGGCTTTTATATCCGAATACCATTTTTACTGTTTTGGATGACAGAGCTGCTTGTGTGTATGGGTGCAGTGCAATTGGCTGCGTTAATCCGGTTTGGAGGCAGTACCGCTTCGATTGCGGAAACATTGCCTTCGCTGAGCCTAGCCACGGTGGTGTTTGGTGTGGTGATGACCGTGTCACTGGTCGCTTTTGGCTTGTATCAAGCGCACTTCCGGGGCGGTGCGTTAGGTGTTTTGATGCGTATCGCTCTGGGGTTTCTCGCCGGCAGTATTGCCTTGATGATGGTGTTTTATCTCTTCCCCAATACTTACATGGGTCGAGGTGTTACTGGCATCGCCATCGTCGTGTCCTTTTTTACTATCGGCACAATACGTCCCCTGTTTTTGCCATTGGTCGAGCAAGATACCCTCAAGCGCAGAATTGCCGTCATTGGGACTGGAACGACGGCCAGCACAATCTTTGGGCGCTTACGCCGACGTGCTGATCGTCGTGGATTTTATGTGGTTCACTTTCTTGATTTTAACGAAGGCAATATTTTAGTTGATTCGGATCGCGTGCATGAAGCGCCAAAGTCACTCTACGAGTACTGCCGAAAAAACGATATTCAAGAGTTGGTCGTTGCGCTCGATGATCGGCGCTCCAGGCTTCCTGGCGATCAGTTGATCGATTGTCGGCTTAAAGGAATAAAGGTTGTTGAAATCCACACTTTTTTTGAACGCGAAGCCGGTTTTCTGCCGTTGGATTTGGTCAAGCCAAGTTGGTTTATCTACGCCGATGGTTTTCGAGTCAATCGAGCTGAAGAGGTGCTCAAGCGCCTGACCGACATCACAGCCAGCCTACTACTGCTAGCGATCAGTTGGCCCGTCATGCTTATCACCGCACTGGCCATTAAAATAGAGTGTCGATTCAACGGACCCATTTTTTACTCGCAGGATCGAGTCGGCTTTGCTGGGCGAAATTTTGGTGTAATCAAGTTTAGAAGTATGACTGTTGACGCTGAGAAAGATGGCGCGCAGTGGGCGACGAAAAATGATGCGCGCGTCACCAAGGTGGGCGAAATTATACGCATGATGCGCATTGACGAATTACCACAAATTCTCAATGTTTTACGCGGTGATATGAGCTTGGTAGGACCACGGCCTGAACGCCCAAATTTTGTCGAAGAGCTGACCCAGAAAGTACCATACTATGCTGAGCGTCATCAGGTGAAGCCAGGCCTGACTGGATGGGCCCAGGTGAGCTACCCATACGGAGCCTCTGATGAAGATGCGCGCAAGAAGCACGAGTTTGATCTTTACTACGTTAAAAACCACACGTTGTTTCTCGATATTTTTATCATGCTGCAAACGGTTGAAGTAGTCTTGTTAGGTAAAGGCGCGCGCTAAAAGCACGGTATTTGAGTGTATCGGCTGCCCCAAGAGATTCTCGTTCGTGCTGCTCACTACACCGGCTGCTATCTGTGGCTTTTGTAACCACCTGTAGCGCGAATTGAACTTAGAATTTCGCTTTTAAAAGGCGGGTGAGTTGAACTTTTAGTGATCGTTGAAGACCAAACTGTAGTTTTCGGCTACTTCAATCAATGTCGCGCTATATATAACAAAAGCGGCTAGTTTGGTTTGCCGCTGTGCATAGATAGTCTCAGGAGTCGTCTA
>JBMYWE010000256.1:0-4341 GCA_049607125.1 Granulosicoccaceae bacterium
GTGAAAGGAACATTATATAGTGTGCCTTTCATTTTAACAAGTGCCTTTGTCTTGTTGATTTTCTCAATCACACCAGGCGTTTTCTTTGTTTTCTGAACAACAAAGACATTTGCACCAACTGTCAAAACAGATTTTGCTTTCAGTGTTTTAACATCATAAACCATGTCTAAAACTTGGTTTAGTTCTGTAAGTGATAGACCCATAAGTTGGTCATTTATTTTCGATAGTTTAGCGGTAGTTTAATGAGAAAGGTTGTGTTGTTCGGCTTACTTTTACTTGTCGGCTGTACGGGTATGCCTGAAAAGGTGAGGCCTGTAGATGGATTTGAACTTCAAAAATATTTGGGTAAGTGGTTTGAAGTCGCTCGTCTAGATCATTCGTTTGAACGAGGGCTGAGTCACGTGTCTGCCGAATACACCCTGCGGCCAAACGGTGGTGTGTCCGTGCTAAATCGAGGCTATCTAGCAGAGAAGAGCCAATGGAAAGAAGCAGAGGGCAAAGCGTACTTTGTCGATGGCAGTGACAAGGGCTATTTGAAAGTTTCTTTCTTTGGACCGTTTTACGGTTCTTATGTGGTTTTTGAGCTGGACCATGGTGGCTATCAATACGCGTTTGTTTCTGGGCCAGACTTAGATTACCTATGGTTTCTGTCTAGAACACCGACGGTCGAACCCCAGCTGATGGAGCGTTTTATCAGCCATGCAGAGGAACTGGGCTTTGATACCGAAGCCATAATCTACGTTGATCACAGCGATAAGCCGTAGGGTTTGATGGATTTTCTGTTGAACAATTTTGACTCCTAAAGGCTGGAATAATATGAAGCTTGGTCAGCGCGATATCGAGGCCCTAAGTGATCGTTTTCGAGTGTTATTCATCAATTCGTTGTCGGGCTTTAAGAGTGCGAACTTGGTTGGCACTGTCGGTGAGAGCGGAAAGAGCAATCTGGCGATTGTGTCCTCTGTTGTGCATCTGGGAGCCAACCCCGCGCTGGTCGGTATGGTGATGCGACCACATACCGTGCCACGCGGTACACTTGAAAATATTCTAGCTACTGGCGTCTACACGCTCAACCACGTACACAGTGGCATAATTGAGCAAGCGCACCAGAGTTCAGCTCGTTACCCAGAGGGGGTTTCAGAGTTTGATCAAGTGGGTCTGCAAGAACAGTGGGACGATGGCTTTGCTGCTCCCTTTGTTCAAGAGTCGCGTATCAAGCTTGGCATTGAATTTCGAGAGAAACACGCGTTTGATATCAACCGTACAACTTTTGTCATCGGTGAAATTGTGTCTGTGGAGCTTCCTGAGGAGTTGCTTGCTGATGACGGCTTTGTCTCATTAGAAAAAGCGGGCACGGTCGCGGTGAGTAGTTTGGATAGCTATCATCAGACCCAGATATTGGGTCACTTGAGTTATGCGAAGCCAGACAAATGGGTTACTCGCTTGAGCAGGCCCGCCTCGCAGGGGCAAAAACCGCGCGGCGTTCTGGTAGTTGGAGCCAGTGGGGGTATAGGGCAGGCGCTTTGCAAGCACTTGTTGGATATCAACCCCAGCCTTCAGTTGGTGCGTATGGCGCGCAAATTAGAAAAGCTCCTGCCGCTGCACGGTGACGTCACAGACATAGCGCTGGACCTAAGCTGCGATGACAGTATTGCCTTAGCAATGCAGGCATTGAGCCCCGATATCCATTTTGATTGGATTTTTGTAGCCAGTGGGTGGTTGCACGATAGCGATACCAATCCGGAGAAAACTTTCAAAAGTCTAGAGCGAGATCATTTGCACTATGCATTTGATGTGAATGCCGTTGGCCCAGCGTTGCTGCTGAAGCAACTGCTCTTGCGCTCAGACAAAAAGCGGACAATGACCGTGGGTGTGTTTTCGGCACGCGTTGGCAGTATCAGCGACAATCGTTTGGGAGGGTGGCACTCGTATCGCTCGAGTAAAGCGGCGTTGAATATGCTGTTAAAGAATCTAGCGATTGAATGCAGAAATACAGGACGGCCAATCAAAATAGTAGGGTTGCAACCTGGAACGACGGACACAGCCTTGTCAGCTCCTTTTCAAAAAGGTCTGAGTGAAGGGCAGCTTAACTCACCCGATTATGTGGCGGTTCAATTGATCAAGGTAATGGATGTCCTAGAGCCGCAAGACAGCGGGAAGTTGTTTGATTTTGAAGGGCTGCCTTTTGAGCCTTAGCTATTCACACAGTGGGAGTTTGCCGAACAGTGGGTGTCAGTGTTTTCCAGAGCGTCGAGCCGAGGTGAAGTCGATAGCGACTCAAATCTGTCTACTAGCCGCTATCCACGCAGGCCAAATGCAGGGTGGTACTGATTATGTTTTTTCGTTTGATGGTGAAGCTTGGTAAAATGCAAGTATGACTGAATTTAATGACACCCAAATCCCCGAACCTTCGCCTACCAGCGGCATTATTATCGTTGACCATGGCTCTCGCCGGTTGGAATCTAATGAAATGTTTGAGACCTTTGTCAGCAATTTCGCTGCCGTTAAAGGCTATGACATTGTTGAAGCAGCGCATATGGAAATCGCAGAACCTTCAATTGAAACCGCGATGCGGCGCTGTGTTGAACGAGGTGCAAGCGTAGTATACATTTGCCCGTATTTTTTTGCCCCTGGTCGTCACTGGAAGCACGATATACCCGCAATAACAAAGGCGGCAGCCGCTAAGGTTGGGGTGCTCTATGCGGTGACTGCTCCTATCGGTCTCCATCCAGCCATGATCGAAGTCATTGATCAGCGGCTGCAACACTGCATAGCCTACATGGCCGGTGAGGCTCCATCATGCGATTGTTGCGATGCCGAGGGTTGCAGTATGAAAGGCTATGCCTAGGACTGATAGAAACCTTTTTGATCAGAGGCTTGCATTAGAAGGAATGCAAAAGAGTATCTCTGAGAGAATCATAGACACCGGGAATCATAGAGCGGGAGAATCATAGACACCCACAGGACAGGAGGGAGCGGGAATCATAGACACCCACAGAATTAAAGACATCCAGACATTGAATACTGAATTAACATCCAGTATTGTAGATGATGTTTTTTTATTCTGGTTGAATGAGGTGATCTATGCCAAGGCCAAGGGGTGAGCTTGTATCTTTAGCGGATACGCCGAACTATCACTGTGTTTCACGTTGCGTACGCAAAGCCTTTTTGTGTGGTGTCGATAGAGATACTGGGCTCAATTTTGAACATAGACGAGCACAGATAGAGAAACGGCTGTTTGAATTGGCTGACATCTTTGCTATCGAAGTTTGCGCTTACGCCATCATGCATAATCACCACCACGAAGTGCTGCACGTGGATGTTGAGTTAGCTCAGAGTTGGACCTGGCAAGAAGTGATCGAGCGGTGGCACTCTCTGTACCGAGGAAAGCCCGTAAGCCAGCGCTTTCTCCAAGGTATGCCCATGGGGGAGGCGGAGACCGAACAAGTCAAAAAGCTTGCTGAACTGTGGCGAGAGCGGTTGACCAGTATCTCGTGGTTTATGCGCGCTCTCAACGAGCCCATCGCTCGTGCAGCCAACAGTGAAGATGATTGCACGGGAAAGTTCTTCGAAGCACGGTTCAAGAGTCAGGCACTGCTCGACGAACAAGCGTTGCTGGCATGTATGGCTTATGTGGATTTGAATCCTATACGGGCAGATATCGCTGAAACCCCAGAGGAAAGCGACTTTACCAGCATCAAACAACGCATTGGAGCGGCTGGTAAGGGCGCTATTCCCAAACATCTCGCACGTTTTGAAGGCCATGCAACCAAATGCCCCAAACCACATCTTATTCCGTTTTCCCTCAAAGACTATATTGAACTGGTGGAGTGGACAGGGCGAAGTATTTCCCTAAACAAGCACGGGCGCATCGCGCAAGAAATCCCGCCTGCCTTTCAGCGTATCAAGATCAGCCCAGAAGAGTGGACGGATTTAGCGTTGAATTTCGAGAAACATTTCACTTTGTGGGTGGGAAGCGACGAACATCTCCAACAAGTGTGTGGGAGAATTGGCATGCGTCACGTACACGGCAGTGTGCACTGTCGAAAAGTGTTTGTTTAGTAGCTCCAATAGTCACACTTAATACAACTATCACAAGCATTGAAGTCTCCACCTGCCTGTCATTTGTGCCGATTGTATCGCACAAGTGCCAGTTTAGCTGAAAGGCTAACTATTGGTGGACTGACGGGATTTGCCGATTGGTCGAAGCTTACAAATTTTTTTTTATGGTCATTGAGTGTCTATGTTCGTCTCTATGTTCGTCATCTCGAGAAGGTGCCTATGGTGCTTTGCTCCAAATGCGCACAACGCTGGCGGAAACTATCGACGAAGTCAGCAGAATAT
>JBMYWE010000257.1:0-4316 GCA_049607125.1 Granulosicoccaceae bacterium
GATACCGGCTGCCTCCAGTGCACGGACCCGCCGCCAGCAGGCAGACGGCGACATGGCGAGCTTATCTGCCAGGTTTTGATTGGAGATTTGGCTATCCGCTTCGAGAAGGGCTAGCAGCTTGCGGTCTTGCTCAGAAATATCCATGGGTGCCTATAATTGGTTAATATTTTCGAAATAGTCGAATAATACGGAAAAAATTGTACAAATTGTTGGCTTTCTCGGCAAACCAGGAAGAATTATTCAGGCAGGTGGAGATAAAATGCTTGTGAGTCGGTAGGAGTATGGGCGTGAACTGGCGCCGCCACGGCAGCTTTGTGAGCTGTCTGAAGCTCATGCCGCTCGCTTTGTCGTCTTAACATCACCCAAGAGAGCCCAAAATGTCTGATTCCGCCGATACGCCAGAGATCGATAACCAGTATCAACTGCAAGATCGCTACGTTAAATCAGCGGGCAGAGTCTACCTAACGGGTACTCAGGCGCTGGTGCGTTTGATACTCGATCAGTCGCGCCGCGACCGGGCAGCTGGCCTCAGTACGGCGGGTTTTGTCTCCGGCTATCGCGGGTCGCCACTGGGCGCGGTGGATTTAGAACTCTGGCGAGCGAAGCATCTACTGCGGCAGGCCAAGGTGGAGTTTCTACCAGCGGTAAACGAAGATCTCGCCGCCACCGCCGTGCTTGGCTCACAACAGGTGGAGGGCTACCCCGATAAGCAAGTCGACGGCGTGTTTGGGCTCTGGTATGGCAAGGGTCCGGGGGTTGATCGCTCTGGAGATGCGCTCAAACACGGCAATGCCTATGGTTGCTCTCCCACTGGCGGTGTTTTGGTGGTAGTGGGCGATGACCACGGTTGCGTTTCATCGAGTATGCCGCATCAGTCCGACGTGGCGCTGATGTCTTGGTTTATGCCCGTGCTCAACCCCGCCAATATCGATGAATATCAAGCGTTCGGCGAGTACGGTTACGCGCTGAGTCGCTTTAGCGGCATGTGGGTGGGTTTTAAGGCAATCTCCGAAACTGTCGAGTCTGCCGCCTCCGTCGACATTCAACCTGATAGAAAATTTGAGCAGCCCGATTTTGTCACCCCTGAAGGCGGTCTACACTATCGCTGGCCCGACCTGCCGGGCCCGCAAATAGAGGAGCGTCTGGAGGCCAAAAAAGAGGCCGTGTTCGCCTTTGCCGCGCGCAATCCTATCGACCGTCACATCTACAAAGTAGATAAAGCTGTTTTTGGCATTGTAACCACGGGCAAGGGCCACCTAGATTTGATGGAAGCCTTGCGTCTGTTGGGGGTAGATGAGACCGTCTGCCGAGACTTGGGTATTGATATATACAAGGTTGGCATGGTCTGGCCACTGGCGCGAGCCGATGCGCTCGACTTTGTGCGCGGCAAGCGTGAAGTGCTCGTGGTGGAAGAAAAGCGCGGCATTATTGAAAGCCAATTTAAAGAGTACTTTTACGATTATCCGGGCGACAAGCCCGAGCGCATGGTGGGCAAGCGCGATGAACGCGGTGAGCGCCTAGTCCCTTGGACGGGTGAGCTGTCTCCGCGGCTGTTGGTGCCGCTGGTGGCACAGCGTCTGGCGCTGCACTTTCCCGATCAGGGCTTCCTTGATCGGGCGCAAGCGATCGGGGACGCCGCTGTGATTAGCCTGCAGGTGGCGGGTGCGACACGCACACCGTATTTTTGCTCTGGCTGCCCGCACAACAGCTCAACCAAAGTGCCGGAGGGCTCGCAGGCGCTGGCCGGCATCGGCTGTCACTTTATGGCTAGTTGGATGGACCGCGATACCACCTCGTTGATCCAAATGGGCGGGGAAGGAGTGAACTGGGCGGCTTCGTCTCGATTTACTAAACGCAAACACGTGTTCCAAAACTTGGGGGAGGGCACCTATTACCACTCGGGCTCCATGGCTATCCGTCAGGCCATTGCTGCCAACGCCACCATAACCTACAAAATACTGTTTAACGACGCAGTGGCGATGACCGGAGGACAGCCGGTGGATGGGCCTGTCAGTGTGCAGGCTATTGCGCACGAGGTGCGAGCCGAGGGTGTGCACCGAATTGAACTAGTCTCAGACGAGCCCGATAAATTTGACCTTCGAGACTTCCCCGCTCAGCTCGGCTTACATCATCGCCGCGATCTGGATCGCGTACAGCGAGAGCTGCGTGAGGTGGAAGGGGTGTCGGTGTTGATCTATGAACAAACCTGTGCCACTGAAAAGCGTCGCCGTCGCAAACGCGGACTGATGGCTGACCCGGCCAAGCATGTTGTGATCAACGACTTGGTGTGCGAGGGCTGTGGCGATTGCTCGGTGGAGTCCAACTGCTTGAGCATTGAGCCACGGGAAACCCCTCTGGGACGAAAGCGTCAGGTCAACCTCTCTAACTGCAATAAAGACTTCAGTTGCGTCAACGGTTTTTGTCCGAGCTTTGTCACGGTTGAAGGCGGTGAACGGCGTCGTGGTGAAGGGGTGGAACAGGATTTCATCGCCTTGGCCGATGCACTGGCATTGCCTGAAACGCCTGATATTCAAAACCCCTATGACTTACTGATCACCGGTGTCGGCGGCACTGGGGTTGTGACGGTTGGTGCATTGATCACCATGGCAGCTCATCTGGAAAACAAAGGGGCCACGGTGTTGGACTTCACCGGCTTCGCCCAGAAGTTTGGGCCGGTACTCAGCTATATTCGTCTGGGTCAGTCGCCAGATGCCCTACACCAAGTGCGTATCGACGAGCTCTCGGCCGACGCCCTGATTGGCTGCGATGTGGTGGTTAGCTCTTCACCCAAGGCCTCCAAAAGCTACAGGCCCGGCATGCGTGTTGTGCTCAACACCGCGCAAATGCCCACCGGTGATCTGGTGCGCGTACGCGATGCCAGTTTGAACGCTGACCAGCGTGTGGCCAGTATTGCTCAGGCGATCGGAACGGAACATTTCCCGCAGGTAGACGCCAACCGGATGGCCGAGCAACTGTTGGGTGACGCGGTTTTCGCCAATATTATTATGCTCGGTTTGGCTTGGCAGGCGGGTTTGATTCCGGTGTCGCTCGCCGCACTCAAGCGGGCGATAGAACTCAACGGCGTGGCCATCGAAAAAAACCACAGAGCCTTTGCCTGCGGTCGCTTGGCCTTCGCAGACCCTGATAGCTTGCGACAACTGCAAACGCCAGCGAGCAAGCGTGATGAAACGCTAGACCAGCTGATCAATCGCCGAAGTGAATTTCTGCGCGAATACCAAGATCAGGCATACGCCAATCGATATGTGGAGAAGGTCGAGCGCGTACGTGCTTCGGCGCTGGGACAGCGAGACGAAGCGGTCACCCGTGCGGTGGCTCGCTCGCTGTTTAAGTTGATGGCCTACAAAGATGAATACGAAGTCGCTCGTTTGCACACCTCGGCCGCTTTTCGTCAGCAAATAGAAAGCAAATTCAAGGGCGATTACAAGCTTAAATATCACCTTGCACCGCCCTTGATCAGCTTTAAAAAAGACGGGCGCGGCCGCCCCCTAAAGCGCGAAATGGGGGCGTGGATGACACCGGTGTTTAGTCGCCTCGCCAGCTGGAAAACCCTGCGGGGTAGCCGTTGGGATTTGTTTGGCTACACCGCCGAGCGAAAAATGGAACGCGAGTTGATCACTTGGTACGAAGGTTTGATTGACCGGTGCCTGGCCTCGACCGTCAGCGGCGCAACAGAGCCGGTGGTAGAAATCTTGGCCATGCCGATGGACATCCGCGGCTATGGCCCCGTGAAAGAGCAAGCGGTGGCAACCGTGAAAGCCAAGCTAGAGCGTTCTTTGACTGAGTTGGACTCGTGCCGACGCAGTCAAAGCACGCTCGGTTAACCCATCTGTGTTCATGGAATGACGGGGCTCACCGCTTGCGCTAGTGGACTTGCAAGCGGTGTACAATGCACTCCTTTGGGGGATGGACACGTGAATAGCTTTAAAGTTTTGGGAAAAAACTACAGCGCCTTGTTGTTTGACATGGATGGCACCCTGATCGACAACATGATGGTGCACCACGAGGCTTGGCGAGTCGCACTGAGCGAGCGCGGTATCCACATGAGCATCGAGGAGGTGAAAGATCAAGTGCACGGCGTCAATCATGAGATTATGGCGCGCCTGTTTGGTGATACCTTTAGCACTGCTGAAGCGGCTCAGTTTGCCTACGATAAGGAAGCCGCTTACCGGAAGATCTACGCGGATCAGATTGAATTATTGCCTGGTGCAGAGCGGTTTCTTGAAAGTCATCGCTCCATGGGTGTTCCCATGGCTCTGGCAACGGCGGCCCCTGTTGAAAACGTTGACTTCGTGTTC
>JBMYWE010000258.1:0-4314 GCA_049607125.1 Granulosicoccaceae bacterium
TACTAACACCGATACAAAAAAAATTTGAGTTATCAAACAACGACCTAGCTGTTCGAAGATCTAGACATCAAGCAATGCCGTTGTTGCCTGCCGTGCCTCTTGGCTGCACGAGTATTTGGAGCTAGCGATTCCTGGGTTTAAAAGGCAGCACGACTCCTCGAGCGGATTTGGTTTCTAGACTCGCGTGGCCCGCCAACCTAGGTAGGGCTACACGCAAACCCTGAGGCAAATCATCGGCAAGGCGATCCATGTCTCTAGCCAGACTATCTAACTGGCTTCCACTGACCTCCAGCTTAGGCAACAAGCTTTCACAGGCGCTTGCAGCTAGATCGTCGTCGTAGCCATAGTGACCAAAAGCGCTGGAGATATTGCGCAGCAAATTAGCGAGATCTGCTCGACTACAAAGTTCGGAGTTACCGCTGACCATATGATTGGTCAACTGCAGTGCGCTGACAAAAGCGACGTTAAAATCATCTTGGCGTACGGCTAGTTCGGATTCAACCAACAGCACGCGCATCGCCGTCGAGCCCGCTTCGAGGTCACCGCCGAGCTCTGACAACAAACCGAGAATCCAATCCAGCCGTGTCGCGCCGCCTTGCCGCTCCAGTTCGTGCAACGACAGGGTTTGAACTACTTGAAAGCGCTGTACAGGCGTAGCTTCGCTGCTGAGCACGGCACGCAAAACACGCGGTTGATTTAGCCCAGATGCGATACCGAGAAAACCTTCGATATCCCCTCGATTTCGCAGTACTTTTGCCCAAGTGGCGTTGACCAGATGTTCGCCAACTGCCCAGCGAGTGGCTTTGCACAGAGCCAGTGCTAACTGATAGTTCCGGTGGCGAAACCTGTTGTAGTTGGGGGTCATCAAAGGGTCATTGCCCAACTGGCAAAGACTGAGGCATATGTGCACGAGGCTTCGGTGACAACACTCGCTCACGGCTGTGCGCCACGCCAAGCGCGTACTATCTAGCCACTGAGGATTCCCTTCGTTGGCGAAAGCCGCTGCAAGGCTCTGCATGGCAACCACATTCAAACCGCCGTCGGGCAGCCTGAGCTGGTTCCAAGAGCTGCGATTCGAGAACGCCTCAGTGATAGAGGCGGAATCGCTATGCTTGATCCAGCGATCGGCTATCCATTTTTGTGGTTCCTTAACTGTGTTTAGGTCACCGCGCATTTCAGCCCCTCCCTGGCCTTGACATACTAGCGATCATCTTGAGATGACACGCGCAAGTGTAATGCACAATCGCTGTTTTGTTTGCTTTCAATGCTGACAGCTAACAACATGGATTCAAACAGAGCAGACAACGATGGTGGAAACTGCGTGACAGCCTCGCTCTGCATGAGCTCTTCGATCATCAATCGTTTAACACGATTAGACATCAGCGGAGACCCTTGCAGAAACCCCAATACTAGATCAGTTGACTCAGAAAAGCAGCCTTTGCGCAGCAAAAAACGCGCGCGACTTTTTGTTGCCACCACGCCAACCGGCACCTGCTCCGAGTCGATTGTGTTGAGCTCAGACCAGAGCTCTGCGATTCTTTCATCTTCTTGAGCCTCGACCGCGCCGGCCATTTCTAAGGCAAGCACAAAGGGCAAAAACGCTACGTGTAAATCGGCCTCGGCGCGCAGCGCCGCCGCCGCCGCGGCAGCCAGTTCTACCTTCCCGCTAAAGTAAAGCCCGTGGGCGCGAACCAAGTGCACATAGTGGCGGTATAACGCCCGGTCTGCTGTCGACGCGTAGGTTTCTGCTTGCAACAACGATTGCTTGGCTTCACGTTCTGCTCCGTGCTCGAACATTGCGAGAGCGTGCCGCCCAAAACACACCGCCAAGGCATCGTCTCGACCGCGCAATGCATAACCATCAACTGCTTGTTGAAAGTGAAAAATAGCGTGTTGCAAATCATCGATATCGGCAAAATACACTCCCAGCAAACTGTGTGCTTCGGCACTCAGCAAGCTGCCGGGTGACGAGTCTGCGATGATATCGTGTAATAGCTCACGCGGTCGCTCGCTGGCAGGTGCTTTACGTAAAATATATTTGTAATAGGTGGCCAGCACGAGATCCACGAATGCCATTTCTTCGTCGTGATGCGCATACCGAAGCGCACGCAGAGAAGGCGAAACTTTGGCACCCAGAAAAAACTCCAAAGGTCCTTGTTCCAGCAATCCAGAAAACAATATCGTTTTCTCAAACGATACAGCGGACACGCCCGCCTGCTTGCTGATAGTAGTATCTTCGATCATCGTATAGGAGGCTTATAGCCCGCTCTAATCTCTAAAAATATTGAACAATTCGCTCTCATTCACGCCCGCGCGCTATCGCCGCTCTATCTAGCTATGGTGCGAGGCATTCTCTAGACGTAACACCATCGCGTCAAACCGGTGAAACGAGTTGTTTGGGATCCGAGAGCAGCTGCGCCGCCGTCTTAGAAGCCAACATTGCATTGCTAAGCTTAGCCTAGTGAGCAGATTGGAATTGTTGCACAGCTCACAATGGCATGTCTCTCGTTATGCATAGCTGTGCTCTCAGCGTATCGCGCAAGGCCTACCACCGCTCCTCAAATGAATATCAACACAACGCAGGTAGTTGACGAGTAGAACCCTAATCAGGGCAAACCTTACTCCACTGCGCCCTGTTGGGCGTAGCTTGACTCCAGCGCGCAACTCTTGCACAATCGGGCGATATTTTTGACAAGCCACCTTTATTTATGTCTTTATCCTACGCATTCCGTGACACACAGATGGCAGATGCCGCTGCTGTGCTGCCTGCGTTGGTGCTGGTGGTGGTCGCTGTGCTGGTCGTCGTACCGGTTAGTTAGCGGCTAGGTCAAACCAAGAGAGACCCCGCCGCAGCGCAGCACGGCGGGGTTTTTTTTTGCCCCGACTGAAAGCGCAAAAAGCGGGTATAAAAACCATTAATCATGACAACGAGAGACGCAGTCACCCATGGACCCATTTCAGCCTTCTAGTGAAAAGCCCGCCGAAGACACGCAGACCTACAGCGGCGCAGAAATCATCGTCAAGATCTTGGAAAACCAAGGCATCGAAATTGTCACTGGCATGCCTGGTGGTGCCGCCCTGCCATTTTATGATGCATTGCGCTGCAGCGAAAAAACACGCCACGTGCTGGCGCGACATGAACAAGGAGGCGGGTTTATAGCCCAGGGGATGTCTCGCGTATTGGGCACGCCGCAAGTATGCCTAGCCACCTCTGGCCCAGGCGCAACCAATCTGCTCACAGCTGTAGCCGACGCCAAACTCGACTCCATCCCGCTGGTGGCCATCACCGGTCAGGTACCGCAACTCATGATTGGCACCGACGCGTTTCAGGAAGTCGACACTTATGGATTGAGCCTGCCGATCACCAAACACAACTTTTTGGTGCGTAGCGCCCGAGAGCTGCTTTACGTCATCCCCGAGGCTTTCCGAATCGCCGCCTCTGGACGCCCAGGTCCTGTATGGGTAGACGTCCCCAAAGACGTTCAAGTCGAACGCATCACCGTAGAGGCTTGGCCGGAAGTAGCCGTGGCCGATGCACCACCCGCCGTAGACACTGACCAAATTCGCCTCGCCGCTGAGATGATCAACGCCGCTGAGCGCCCACTGCTCTACGTAGGCGGTGGTGCCGTATCATCTACTGGCGCCGCTGACACCTTGCGTCAGCTGGTTGACAATACCAATATGCATGCCGTTTCGACCTTGATGGGACTGGGTGTGCTGCCGACCGACGACCCGCGCGCACTGGGCATGCTGGGTATGCACGGCGCCCTGTACACTCACTCTGTGCTCGATCGCAGCGATTTGTTAGTTGTTGTTGGCGCGCGCTTTGACGACCGGGCAACGGGCAAGGTGGCCGAATTTTGCCCTGATGCCAAAGTAATTCATATAGACATCGACCCGAGTGAGCACAACAAGCTTAAACAAGCGCACATGGCGATCGCCGGCGATGTGGGCACCACTCTCGAAGCTCTGATACCTCTTGTAGAGAACAACCAACGCGAATCTTGGGCGGCGGAAATAGCCGATTACCGCAAACGCATGCCTCTCAAAACACCGGACATTGATAAACCCACCAGCCCTTATGGCATCATCAAAGCTACCTTTGACGCTGCCGGTCAGGGTGCGATCGTCACCACAGACGTGGGTCAACACCAAATGTGGGCCGCGCAGGTATATCCCTTCGAGCGGCCGCGCCAATGGCTGACCTCGGGTGGTTTGGGCACCATGGGCTTTGGCTTGCCCGCGGCCATCGGCGCAGCGCTGGCGGCACCTGACAAAACCATTGTCTGCTTTACCGGCGACGGCAGCATATTG
>JBMYWE010000259.1:0-4308 GCA_049607125.1 Granulosicoccaceae bacterium
AGAAAGCACTGGGTGGTTTCGTTGAAGATGTGCGTGAGCAAACATCCTTTGGCATCGACAACAGCAACTATCTCGAGGGTTTACTCGGCGACGCGTTGGGTGAAGACAAGGCTCGCTCCCTAATCGAACGCATAGATATGCAAGGCGAGCCAGCCAGTGTAGAAGCACTCAAACGAATGTCAGCCAATGGTGTATTGGAAGTAGTGCGCGACGAGCATCCGCAGATTATTGCAGTGGTGCTCTCCATGCTTGAGGGCAAAGTGGCCGGTGAAGTGATGAAGGCCTTGTCCGAGGAGACACACGTCGACGTGCTGATGCGGATTGCCAGGCTCAATACACTTGCTCCTTCAGCGATGCGCGAACTGGATGTTGTTTTAGAGTCTAGATTGAGAAAGCAGCAGCCAAGCACGGGCTCCAGCGAATCGGTAGGTGGAGAGCAAGTAGCGGCCACCTTGATCAACAATGTCGGCCCAGATCTGGGCGATGTACTCAAAGATAAGCTGCGCGAAGAAGACGAAGCGTTGGCCACACGTGTGGCTGCCCTGATGTTTGTTTTCGAAGATCTACTCGGGGTGGACGATCGCGGTATTCAAACGTTGTTGCGTGATGTCAGTACCGACGATCTAGTGATAGGCCTCAAGGGAGCCTCACCGGAGATGAACGATAAAATTCTCAGCAATATGTCATCACGAGCCGCAGAGTTGCTCAAGGATGATATGGACGCCCGTGGCCCCGTGCGCTTGGCCGATGTTGAAGAGGCCCAGAAGCGTGTCTGTGACATTGCCAAAAACCTTGAGGCTGAGGGCAAGCTGATGATTGGCGGGGGAGATGATTTTGTCTAGCGCAATGAAAGACTCTGAAGATCGGGCAGCACAAAAAATAACTTTTGAAGGAATCGTGCAATGAGCGTAGCCGAAGGAATTGAGCTGAGCCGTGACGGCGTGGTGCGTTGGCGCGCACCGCAGCTAGATGCAGGGGCAGAGGAGTCGGCACCGGCGGCCAACAGTAGCCCAGCCCCAGTCGCTCCTGTCGCCGCACCTGCTGCACCGGCACCAGCTGGAGCCAGTGCTAGTGATGGCATGCTTACAGCCGGTCAAGTGGATGTGTGGGAAGCTGAGGCCCGTGAGGAGGGTCTTAAACAAGGCTTAGAAGAGGGCCGCAAAGATGGCTTTGCCGAGGGGTTTGAAAAGGGCCTCGCCGAAGGTAGGGCTGAGGGCAAGCGAGAGCAACAACTGCAGATTGAGTTGTTGAAAAAGGTGGCGGAGCAGATGACTGCGCCCCTACATGGCATGGAAGAAGAGCTGCACCGCGAGTTGCTCACCCTGGCAGTGGCCATGGCGCAGCAGCTGGTTCGTCGTGAAATACAAGTCGATCCCGGGGAGATTATACCAGTGATAACGGAGTCTCTGGCTCTGTTGCCAAGCCATGCCCGTGATGTGGTTGTGCACGTTCACCCTGAAGACGCCGCGTTGATACGCGAATTGTTGGCCGACGCCACCGACGACGCTGACTGGAGTATTTCAGAAGACCCTCTATTGACGCGGGGCGGGTGCCGGGTCGAGAGTCAAAATTCGAGTATCGATGCCAGTTTAGAAACGCGTTTGGCCGGTTTGATGGCAACGCATTTGAGCGGACGGCGACATGGTGACTGATCGCAAGTCTGCTCAGCAAGCGCTACTCGACAAACTCCGAGACAGCACCGAAAACCTAGCTCCTCTCGCGCCCATGGCGGTGCAGGGTCGGCTGACGCGCATGGTGGGCCTCACCCTCGAGGCCGTCGGTTGCCGAGCCGCCGTGGGAGAGCGCTGTCGCGTCTTTTCTCCTGGGGTCGCTCCGTTCGATGCCGAAGTGGTTGGTTTTGAAGGTGAGAAAATATACTTGATGCCCACCGAGCAAGTTCACGGGGTGATGCCCAACGCGCGCGTGCTGCCGCTCTCTGAAGACGAGACTTTTTCCGTTGGTCCAGACATGCTCGGTCGCGTGGTCGATGGCGCCGGTAGGCCGCTCGACGGAGGTGGACCGATTCGGGGGGGATCAAGTGTGTCCCTGCACGGAGAAAGCTTAAATCCGCTCAGCAGGCAGCCAATCACAGAAATGCTAGATGTCGGCGTGCGCTCTATCAATTCACTGCTCACCGTTGGCCGTGGTCAGCGGCTTGGTTTGTTTGCAGGTTCGGGTGTGGGCAAGAGTTCATTGCTTGGCATGATGGCAAAATACACTGCGGCCGATGTAGTGGTGGTTGGTCTGATTGGTGAAAGAGGGCGCGAAGTAAAGGAATTTATCGAGGATATTCTCGGTGAGGAGGGACGTCGTCGTTCGGTTGTTATCGCTGCGCCAGCCGATGCAACGCCACTGATGCGGCTCCACGGTGCCATGCTTACCCACAGCGTCGCCGAACACTTTCGCGACCAAGGCAAATCCGTTCTTTTACTGATGGATTCTCTGACTCGCTATGCACAGGCGCAACGCGAGATTGCCTTGGCAGCCGGTGAGATGCCGGCCACGCGCGGCTACCCGCCATCGGTATTTAACAAATTGCCATCGCTGGTGGAGCGGGCGGGCAATGGCGGTCCCAATGGGGGCTCAATCACAGCCTTCTATACGGTGTTGGTCGAGGGGGATGATCAAAATGACCCCATTGCTGACGCGGCTCGCGCGATACTAGACGGTCACGTGGTTCTGACACGGGAGTTAGCCGATGCTGGCCACTACCCTGCAATAGACCCGGAGGCTTCGGTGAGTCGAGCAATGCACAACCTGGTAGACGCCAATCATCAACAGTCGGCCCTAGTTTTTAAACAGGCTTGGTCACTTTACCAGCGCAACAAAGATTTGGTTTCAGTGGGTGCTTATCAATCGGGCAGTGACCCGGCGATCGACCGCGCTATTCGCTTGCAGCCCCTGCAAACGTCATTCTTGCAGCAGAGTATGGGGGAGAACATTTCTCTACAGGATTCGGTCGCGCAATTGGCGCAGGTTGCCAATCAGTTTAACCAAACTCCCGCTCAAGATACGGCGCAAGCCTAGAGCAGATAAAGACAGATGAGTCGTTGGCAAAAACTGGTTGAACACGCCGAACAACAGACGGAGAGTTCGTCGCAAGCGCTTGCCGCCATGCGGCAGCAAATAGCCACGGTGGAGGCACAGCGCGAGCAAATGCAGGCCTACCGCCTCGACTATGCGCAGCGCGCAGCACAGCCCGGAACAGTGAGTAGTATTCGCCATCTCAATGTGGTGCGAACATTCGGAGACCAGGTGCAGCTAACGGTAGACGAGCTGGATAAACAGCTGCAGGCCATGCGAGATCGCTACCAGAGTCTTCGCGACGTGTGGAACGGTCATTACAAGCGAGAACAAGCACTGAGGGCGCTGCAACGATTGGACGAGAAGAAAGCCGCGCTTAAACAAGAGCGGCTGAGGCGAAGAGAGGAAGATGATTTCTCCTTACAGGTAAAGAGAAGGCGTGATGCCAACTAGACCGTTAGCCCCCAATGGCTTGTCGAAGCCCTGCCTCTGAAGATACCTGCCTTTTTAAAAGAGAGGCAGAGTGAGTGCGTTCGTCGTGAAACGAGTGCTGGACCCATTCAAAGCCTGTGTTGAACACCGCGCAGTCTCTTTATCTGCTGGCCCGCCGGTTGCACTTTCTGGATCACAAGTTCAATCACAGGGATGTGAAACGCAGTGGAATCAGCGGTCTTATCGTCAGAAGGTACCAATGGCCTATTTAACTCGCTCGCAGGCAGTGGCAATGTCGGGTCGAGCACCGGCGAGTCTTTGCCTTTCTCTGAGGTATTGCGGTCACAGCAGCTGCAGACACTAGATACACCTTTGGCGACACTTTCTGCCACCGTGCAAACGGGTGCCACGGAGCAGCCATTGGAAGGGGCTGTGCTATTGCCCCCTCAATTGCCTTCGCAAGCTCTACCGACTGCGTGGGCTCCGGTATCTCCGCAATCCACCCGCGATCTCCTGACGCAGCAACCGGAGATCATTTCAGAAACAGACATCCTCCCTGTAGTGAGCTGGGTGGATCCAGCGATGACACCGATCGAATCTCAGAACATTCCCTTGCCGGAGCAATCTGAACTTTCAATACGAATTGTCGATGCAGATATGCCGCGAGTTGCAAGCGTCGAACCGTCCTCATTCGAATCATTGGGTGGCGGGGGGCAGCCTGGGCTTTTAGTCGACTCCGAGCTATCAACAAGGGGCACTGAGCAACCTGTTCAGGCGCCAGTTATTTCTGCTCTACCCGGTGGGCAAGCACAGAATACAAACCCCTCGGGTGACATCGATGGTATCCCGACA
>JBMYWE010000260.1:0-4282 GCA_049607125.1 Granulosicoccaceae bacterium
CCAAAAGCTACGGTTCGATTGATGTCATTCACGGCATTGATTTAGATATTGAAGATAACGAATTTACGGTCTTGGTGGGTCCCTCGGGTTGCGGCAAGTCGACAACTCTGCGAATGATCGCTGGGCTGGAAACTGTCACTGACGGCGAGATATATATTGGCGAGAGGGCGGTAAGTCAGCTCGAGCCAAAGGAGCGAGACATCGCAATGGTGTTTCAAGACTACGCACTCTATCCGCACATGAATGTAGCCAAAAACATGTCATTCGCCTTACGTCTACAAAAAACGCCCAAGCGAGAGATAGATAAAAAGGTCCAGGACGTGGCCGAGATGCTGGGCTTGGAGAAGTTTCTTTTACGCAAGCCCGCTGAGCTCTCCGGTGGACAACGTCAACGCGTTGCCATGGGACGAGCCTTGACCAGAGATGCTTCCACCTTTCTCTTTGACGAACCTCTGTCCAACCTAGACGCGAAATTGCGTGGTCAAATGCGCGCTGAGCTTGCATTGATGAGCCAGAGAGTTCGAAAAAACATGATCTATGTCACACATGATCAAGTGGAAGCGATGACACTGGGGGATCGGATCGTGGTAATGCAAGACGGTTACATTCGTCAGCAAGGCACACCGGAAGAACTCTTCAAAAAACCAAACAGCAAATTTGTAGCAGGGTTTATTGGAAGCCCACCCATGAATTTTGTTTCTGGGCACTTGGTTCGTCAAGCTGACGCCTTATCGGTGCGCGGCGACGGTTACTGTTTCGCTCTACCTCCTAAGCGAGCATCCTTGCTTAACAATGCCAACGTCGAGGAAGTCATCGTTGGCATTCGCCCCTCTGATCTCATTTTAAACCCAAACGCTCCAGACTCTGATCGCTTGAGTCTCAACGTCCTAGTCTCCGAGTACATTGGGGCGCAGACCGTGCTGCACGGTGAGTGCGGAGGTAGCAAAATGAGTGTAGAAGTGAAATCTGAAGTGCCGATCGAGATCGGAGAGTCTCTTAAGTTCAGCGCTTCACCTGAAGGACTCCATCTGTTCGACAAGTCCAGTGAGCTAGCGCTCTAATGCTGAATCACTGGTTACAAACCTCAAGAGGAACTCCCGGTATGACTCTGTTAAAGCGAATAGTCGGCGTATCCGCCGGACTAATGATGGCAAGCTCTGTGTTGGCAGGTCCCTATGACCCCTACAAAGGCACTACCTTGGTCGTTAACTTTCCCGCCCATCCCCACTATGACGCGGTAAAAAAAGTTCTGCCTGAGTTTACTAAAGAGACAGGTATTCGAGTTGAGGTGGATCAACTGCAATACCTCAAAATGCGTGAAAAGCAAACCTTGGAACTCACCAAGCGCAAGGGAGATTACGACCTGCTTGCCTATGTGGTGTTTTCAAAGGCGGACTATGTCTACGCGGACCAGCTAGAAAACCTCGCCCGCTACTTCATGAACCCCAAGCTAGCTGATCCCAGTTACGATGCCGAAGATCTGATCGACGGATATGTAGCCAATATTGGCGTTGCGGGTGGTAAGAAAGGCTACATGGATGGCCCTACCGGCTCCTTGTTTGGTGTGCCGTTTGGTTCCGAGACATCCATCCTCGGCTATCGGAAAGATATCTTTGAAAAGCACAATCTCAAGGTGCCTGAAACCTATGACGAGATGCTGGACATTGCCTGTAAAATCCCCGAGCTAGAACCCGGTATGGGCGGTCTGGCATCGAGAGCGGCCTCTGGCCACCATGCGAGCCACGCCTTTTTGCTTCACCTCGCGCCGTTGGGTGGTCGTATTTTCGATGACCAATGGAATCCAATTGTCAACAACGACGCGGGTGTCAAAGCTGCACAAGCGCTAAAAACTATTGTTGATTGCGGACCAGAGGGTGCTCAAACTTTTGGCTTTGCAGAGGCAGGAGCTTCTTTTTTGCAGGGAACTACGGCAATGTTCTTGGACTCCACCGTCTTTGCAGGCTCGGTCAACAACCCATCTAAATCCAAAGTTGTCGGAAAAATCGGCTGGGCGCCACACCCTATGGGCGTGCGTCGCGGGTCTCAAACTGGCGGCTTTGGTATCGGTATCCCCAGAAACGCACAAAACAAAGAAGCTGCTTTTTTGTTGATGCAATGGCTTACCTCTAAAAAGGCTGACAAATTAGTAGCCCTGGCCGGCGGTAACCCTTCGCGCTATTCCACGCATGCCGATGCAGAAGTCAACGCCAAGTTTCCACATATGGCTATTTTTGGTGAAGCGCTAAAAGACGCCGATCCGGACTGGCGTCCTATCATTCCCGTCTGGGGGAAGATCAACGCCGACTTGGGAACCACTTTATCTAAGGTGTTGACAGAAGGCTTGGAAATTCAACCCGCGCTTGACGGAGTCGCGGAGCGTGCCCGTGCTGTGATGGAAGAGGCCGGGTACTACACCTGGCAGTAGTTGAGATCTAGTTGCTGACCCAAGCCTGGGTCAGCAGCTATTCGGCCCTGTTATCACGGAATAGGCAGGGAAATTCTGTTTCATTGCGCTGTGCTTCAACGCGGCGTATCGGGCGTCAGAGCAAGGGTTCCATGCGATGAGATCGACCAGATTCACCCCCTATTTGTTTATGGCTCCGGCGGTGTCGGTCATGGCCATTGCGCTGCTGTATCCGATTGCGTATATGGTCTATGCGAGCTTTTTGGACTGGAATCCCAGTCAACGTATCGGTGAAGCTGAATTCATAGGCCTGCGCAACTACAGCAACTTGTGGGTTGATGCCAGCTTTCGAGAGTCGCTGCAGGTAACACTCAAGTTTGCTGCTTTTGTGGTGACACTGGAGATGATCATTGGAGTAGGGCTTGCGCTTTTGCTCGACAGAAATATCCGCGGCATGTCGGTGCTCAGAACTATTTTTATTTTGCCCATGATGATAGCGCCTATCGTGGTTGGATTGATCTGGCGCTATATGTATCACCCGACGGTTGGCATCTTTAATAAAACACTTAACGGTCTGGGTCTGGATTCCGTGCCGTGGCTCTCTGACAGTTTTTGGTCTTTGACCTCAATTATCATTGCTGATATTTGGCAGTGGACTCCGTTTATATTTATTTTGTCTCTGGCGGCACTGCAATCCTTGCCTAAATCTGCGCTGGAAGCGGCTCGAATCGACGGAGCTTCCGGCTGGCAACAAGTGGTGTACATCAAGCTGCCCCTGATGTTGCCGGTGCTCATCGTCACCTGTCTCTTGCGCTTGATCGATGCATTTAAAGTGCTCGAAGTCGTGCTGGTAATGACCAACGGAGGGCCGGGCTTATCAACTGAGATTCTATCTCTGCGAATCGCGCGAACCGCCTCAGAGTTTCGAGAATTGGGCGAGGCCGCCGCTATGTCAAACTACTTATTATTGGTGCTGATGTTGTTGACGATCGCGATGTTTGCCTATACCCGATTGAGCGAAGCACGTGCAGACAAGCTCAAACGCACTGTCGAGGAGGATTGATCCATGAGCGGGATTTCTGTGGCTGAAGAGCGTCAAAACCCAGCCTTTTACGCCTTGGTTTTCGCCCTCATCGTCATGGCCCTAGGGCCTATTGTGATGATGATATCTACCTCATTGAAATTTAATGTCGATATCATGAGTGGCAGTAGCGGCTTGTTATTTATGCCAACCTTGGCAAATTATGAGACGGTGCTCTGCGACGTCCTATGGTATACCCCAGAACGGGTGGAATACTGCGATCCGACCTTTGGTCGCGCCCTGAAAAACTCTTTGATTATCGCACTGGTGTCCACGGCCTTTACCTTGATAATTGGAACCATGGCCGCTTATGCTCTGGTGCGCTTTCGCTTTATGGGGCGAGGCACCGTGTCGATGGCGAGTCTCATGATGCGGATGGTGCCTCCCGCGGTGCTGTTAGTCCCTGTTTTTGGCATTTGGACTTTTGATTTTTGCTTTGGTGATGAGTGCTTGGCCGGTACATATTCAGGGGTTATCCTCGTCTATGTGGCGATGAATTTGCCTTTTGTCATCTGGATATTGCAAAGCTTTATCGTGCAAGTTCCGGTGCAGCTAGAGGAGGCAGCAAGGGTAGACGGTGCCAATCCGTTTCAGGTTTTTTTTCTTCTTTCTCGGAATCAGATTTCTCCATTTCACACAATTCCATGCAATCGAAACCATCCATCCAATCAATTAAGTTAGTAGAATTGAAGCAAATACTACTTAGTAGCATTACAACAACAAGATGTTTTCCAAAGGTTTGAATCATGTTTTATTACAATTGTTGAAATCGTTTGGCAATAATACAAACCAAAATT
>JBMYWE010000261.1:0-4260 GCA_049607125.1 Granulosicoccaceae bacterium
AACGACATCATGGGGCCCCGCAGTGGGGTTCTCGACTTCTTTGAATACTAAGCTCTCAACTGGGCCAAAGGCCTCGCATACGATGGCTTTCATTGATTATTTTCCGAGAGTAATTTGCGACCTTCGTCCTGCATAAAAGTAGCGAAGGCCTCTGGATCGGCGCATTTGAGCTGCCATTGTTGCTGAACTGACGGGTGTGGTTGCAGCATAAATTGTCGATTGTTCACCGCGTTAAAAATCTGCTCTGCAATATCGTCGGCGGAGATTTCTGATTTTTCCATCCAGCGGGTGACTCGATCGTGCACACCCGGTGCGCTAAATTTCATGTTTTCAAGCAAGTTGGTCGAAAAGAAAGCAGGGCAGACCACGGTGGTGTCGATATGGTGGGCCGCCAGCTCAGCGCGCATGCTCTCGGAGAGCGCGATGACTCCCGCCTTGGCCACCGAGTAGGCACTCATGCCCGGCGGGTTAAACAAGCCTGCAGCCGATGCGACATTGACAAAATACCCTGATTTTTGCCTTTTAAACAGCGGTGTGAAGGCGCGGATGCCGCGCATCACGCCATTGAGGTTGATATCCAGCACCCAATCCCAATCGGCGGCAGTCACCTCGTCTATGGCACCACTGGCACCGCCGACACCGGCATTGTTAACGACTATGTCCACCCCGTCCCAGCGCTGCTGAAGTGTGGTTTGAGCCGACTCCAGGTCAGCCAGTTGTCGGACGTCACAGTGGAGATAGAGGGCATCCTGTCCAAACGTTTGCAGCTGCGTGAGTGTCTCTTGACCGCGTGCATCATTGACGTCGGCTATACAGACGTCAAAGCCTTCGGTGGCGTATTTGAGGGCAATAGCCCTACCGAGGCCACTGGCACCGCCAGTGACAAAAAGTCGTTTCATGCTGGGTATTTCCTCAGAGAATTATTGCGGTCGCAAGGCATATTCGATGGCGCGCTGATAGGCAAACACTGCGGGAGTGCCGCCCGTGTGTATAAAAAGCACTCGCTTTTTCGATGGCAGCGCTCGCGCTTGCGCAAGCGCTCCGGCCAGTGTTTTGGCGGTGTAGGTTGGGTCGAGTATCAACGATTCCAGCTGAGCGGCCAGAAGGATAGCTTCGTTGCTTGAGGGGTTGCTCAGGCCGTAGCCGGGCGCCAAGTGCTGATCGTCCAGCATAACGTCGGTGTCAGCCACGGGATTGGCCATTTGTAGCAGTTCGGCCAGCTCTTGGCAGCGCTCGATAATTCGCGGTGTTTGCAGCGCCGCTTGTCGACGCACACAGATGCCTAGCACCGGTGTCTGATTGCCCAATTTGCGCAGCCCAAACAGCAAACCCGCATGTGTGGCTCCGCTGCCACTGGCGACACAAATCAGTTCAAATTTCAGGTGTCGGGTCTGCATCTGTGATTGCAGTTCTTCGGCGGCCCGAACATAGCCCAGTGCGCCGTAGGGAGGATGGCCCGGAGCCAGTGGAATGACATAGGGCTTGCGTCCTTGTCGAGTGAGCTTAGCGGCTATCCGGTGCAGTTCGGCATCGGCCCCAGCTTCGTCTTCGCCTCGCGGGTAGTGGTGCAGCGTGGCACCGAGCAGTCGGTCTAGCAGCACGTTGCCATTGTTGTAGTAGAGCGTGTCTTGAGAGTTGACACGGTGCTCAAGCTGTATATGACAAGTCATGCTCAACTTGTTGGCTGCAGCTGCCGCCAAGCGTACAAAATTGCTTTGCACGGCACCGGTGATCAACACCGTATCTGCCTGCTGCAGCAAAGCTTGTCCAAAGTAATACTCCAATTGCCGCACTTTGTTGCCGCCGAAGGCAAGCTGAGTGAGGTCATCGCGTTTAACCCACAACTGCGCACCGCCAATGGTTCGGCTGAGCCTAGGCATGAGCTCCAACGGTGTCTCGCCGCTGAATAGCGGCGCACGAGGGTGCTGTAGGGGAACGCCGTGCATGGTCTTGACCTATTTGAAAGCGCTGAGCGCGGCTTGCAGATTGTCACCCAACGCGTCGCACAGGTATCCCCCTTCTTGAACCAATACGGTCGGTAAAGCGAGGTCGGCCAACAACTGGCTCACTTTGGCGAAGCCCTCGGTGCTCAGGCTCAAGCCCCCAAAGGGGTCGTGCTCGGAAGCATCGAGACCGAGTGCCACGACTAGGGCACCAGGGCTGAAGGCGAGCACTTGCTCTAGAATGCTTTCCAGTGCCGCGATAAAGGCCTGGTCGGCGCTGCCTACCGGCAAGGGGGCGTTGATGTTATAGCCGATTCCGGCGTCCTCGCCGCGCTCGTGCGCATGCCCCCAAAAGAAGGGGTAGATGGCATGGGGGTCGGCGTGTAGCGAGGCGGTGAGAATGTCGTCACGGTGATAAAAAATGTTTTGCGTGCCATTGCCGTGATGCAGGTCGACATCGACAATAGCCACCCGCGAGTGAGTTTGTCGCAGGCGCTGGGCGGCGATGGCCGAGTTGTTGAAAAAGCAAAAACCGCCGGCCACATCTTGCGCCGCGTGGTGACCGGGAGGGCGGCACAGCGCGTAGGCTACCGAGTGGTTTGCTAACACAAGATCAGCAGCCGTGGCGGCGCAGTGCGTAGCGGCCAGTGCAGCCGTATAAGTGCCTGCGCCTACCGGGCAGGCGGTGTCGCCCAAGTGAAATCCGGCCTGTCCAATGGGGGAACTGGGGTAAGAGTTGGAGCGGCGCAGCGGGTGAACGTTTGGGATGACCTCTTCAGAGGCGTTGGGCAGGGCGCGCCAGCGCCGGTGTATGTGTTCAAGAAAGTGTATATAAGAGGGCGGATGGATACTGGCGGCGGGCTCGATCCCCAAAGCTTTGGGAGCCCGTATTTCGTGGCCTGCGTCTCTTGCCGACGCGAGCAAAACATCGCCGCGTGTAGGCACTTCAGGGCTCTGTCTGAGCACGCCACTGGTTAGAAAGGCCTGTGGATGGTGCAGTGCGTGATCGGGGCTGTAAATGACCTGCATAGAGTACTCCCATTTGTCCGTCTCCAATCTACTGCAAAGCGTACACGCTTGCGAGACCCGCTTTGGTGCTTTATTTGCATCTCAACGAGTCACCTTATTCTCAAGCTCGCGTATGTCACAGACGGATCAAGTGATCATTTGCCTCAAAAAAGCGCTCAAAGCCCATGGCCTGACGTACGCGGCAGTGGCTGCGAATCTGTCGTTGTCGGAGGCCAGTGTCAAGCGCATTTTCGCCGAGAAAAGCCTGTCGGTTCAGCGCATGATGCAAATCTGCGAGATGATGGACATGCGCCTGACGGATCTGGCCCAGCTGATGAATGACTCCTCACAAGCCATCAGTTCGCTCAGCAAAGAGCAGGAGCAGAGCATTGTCGATGATATCGTGATGTTGCTGATCACGGTGTGCGTGCTCAATCGCTGGAGCATGGACGAGATACTCGCGCACTTCAAAATCAGCGAGACCGATTGCATACAGTATCTGGCCAAGCTTGATCGGTTAAAAATTATCGACCTCAAACCCGGCAACAGCTTCAAGTTGCGTGTGGCCACCAATTTTAAGTGGATCGACGGTGGGCCGATTCAGCAGTTTTTTCAGCGCTACATCGAAGCCGAGTTTTTCCACGCCAACTTTGGCGGTCGCCGTGAAAAGCTGCAAGTGCTCAACGGTTTACTCAGTGACGCATCCTATACCGATCTCACGCGCAAAATGGCCATGTTGGCGCGAGAGTTTGATGCGCTGAACGACGCGGATTCCCACTTGCCGGTGGGTGAGCGCTCAACGGTCACCCTCGTCATGGCCACCCGACCCTGGCGCTACTCCCTCTACGAAGGTCTGCGCAAAGACACTACCTAGCCCGATTTGGTATCGATAAGCGATACCAAACGGTGTGATTCTCGCTGCTTGTGTCAAAAAAGTAGCGCCTTTAGCGTGTATCCCGATAATACAAACCACACCGACGCAAGCAGCGTCGGGCAGTCAACATCATCGGAGATACGCACATGAACGCAGAACAAAGCACCAGTCACTCGAGCGGTTGGATCTTATTTGTCAGAGCCGCCTTCGTGCTCTCGCTGGTCGGCATGGGCCTCGGCATCCTCAATATCGAGGCCGACTTTATGACGCGATGTTACCTCGGTCTGGCTTCAGTCTTCATTATCAGCTCCACCTTCACTCTGGCTAAAACTGTGCGAGATGTGCACGAAGAGTCGCGCTTGCAAAACAAAATCAGCGAAGCCAAGACCAACAAAATTCTTCAGGAATACGCCGAATAACAGGGAGAAAAGGCAA
>JBMYWE010000262.1:0-4239 GCA_049607125.1 Granulosicoccaceae bacterium
GCCTGCTGCCCCAGCGCGGCCTGTGCGTCCAACCCGGTGAATATACTGGTGGGCACGACGCGGCATATCGACATTGATCACCAACGACAACTCGGCAACATCCAACCCACGTGCCGCCACATCGGTGGCCACCATCACTTGCACGGTGCTCTCACGCAGCAATCGCACAGCGCGTTGACGCTGCTTGGTATCGAGTTCTCCGTGCAGCGAGGTCGCGCGAACGCCCATCGCCTGCAGCTTGTCGCCGAACACTTGCGCCCGCTCGCGCGATTTACAGAAGGCCAAAATGCAACCCCCGTCATGGTGCTTTGCCAACCACGCCAACAGAGCCAGTTTGTGGGCATCGTCATCGGCGGTGACAACCTGATGACGGATGGCCGATTGCGCTTTGCGCGGGTCGTTGAGTACCAGTCGCTTGGGCTGGCTCAGCACCGCCTCTTTGACTCGTCGCATGGCGCCACCACTGAGCGTGGCACTAAACAACAAGCCCTGACGCTCGGCCGGGCAGGCTGCCGCCAGCTTTAGCACAATTTCGGCAAAGCCCATATCGAGCATTCGGTCGGCTTCGTCGAGGATAAGAACACTGACCTGACTGAGCAGTTGCGGCTGCGCCTCAAGTTGCTCGTCGAGTCGGCCGGGGGTAGCCACCCATAACCCACCCTCAGCTCGCAAGGTCCGCTGTTGCACTTTGAAGTCTTCTCCGCCAATCACCAAGCGGACATCTACGCCCATAGCCTCGGCCAAGGGGGCGGCCACTTCACTGATTTGCTTGGCCAACTCGCGCGTGGGTGCCAAAACTATTGCTCTCTCAGGGCTGCTAGCATCGGCCAAGCGCATCAGCGTGGGCAGTAAAAAGGCCAGTGTCTTGCCGCTGCCTGTCTCTGCTCCGACCATTAGGTCCGAACCGTTCAAGACCTCAGGGATAGATACCTGTTGCACTTGCGTAGGAAGCGATAGTCCAGAGGCTCGGAGGGCTGAGCAGAGCACCTCCGCGACCCCGAGCTCAGCAAAGCTAGGAACGGCATGCGACAGCGCCTCACCTTCAGGCAAAGCATCCCCTGTCAGCTTCTCGCTCTCGCCGCCTGCCGCATCATTCATTCGGTTTCGCCTCCGGCCTGCTGCGTCTCAGCAATCAGACGGAACAGCTCGCGAGCACTCTTGGGCGGCTTGGTCTGCTCGGCTTCTTTTTTGGCGTTGCGCGATAATTGGCGCAGTCGCTGGGTGTCGGCACCTGGATGGCGCTGCAAGATCTCGTGCAAGGCAGAATTGTCACCGGCAATCAGGCGATCGCGCCATTGCTCGGCTCGGTGAAAAGCCGCTACGCTGAGCTGATGCGGGCGATGCAGGCTCTCCAGACGTTCACGCAGCTTTTCCACGTCTTCGTCGGCCAGCAATTTGGCAACAAATCGGAGATGGCGGTTGAGCGCACGAGGCACCAAACGCTTGCCCTCGAGTATGGCTTCCAAGGTGCGCGGCGTGATGTCCCAATCGGCCAAAACTTTGCCGGATACCGCGGTTAGATCGCGCCCCAATGTCTGCAGGGCTTGCATCTCGCGCTTCAGCTCTCCTCGACTGACGTATTCAATCTCATCGTCATCGGGTAGATCGTCGGGGAAATCTTGGTTGCTCATGGTAGCTCGAGGTCAGGTTAACCGCCCCATTCTACCCGTTCCACGCTCGACTTGGGAGCCAAGCACTTAATCGTGGAGGCCACCCAACGACTAGTCAGCTCAAATGCTAAGCTCAATCACTAGACAACGGAGGCTCTATGAGTGATGCAACGCGCGACGAACGCGATGAACAACAGCCAAAGCTGCTGCAGCTGAACGAGATTGAAGCACGCGTGCTCGGCGCTCTGATGGAAAAAGAGTACGCCACCCCAGAGGCCTATCCGCTCACCCAGAATTCCCTGACCACTGCCTGCAACCAAAAGAGCAGCCGTGAGCCGGTGATGGACCTCAGCCCCGGCGAAGTGGGCCACACCTTGCGCCAGTTGGAAGCACGCGGGCTAGTGGGCGTGGACAGCGGCGCGCGCAGCGAGCGCTACATGCAGAAGCTCAGCCACGCGCTATCGCTCAACGACAAACGCCAGGCTCTGATCTGCCTGCTGCTGTTGCGCGGCCCCCAGACGCTGGGAGAACTACTCAATCGCAGCAATCGGCTCGCGCAGTTTAAAGATACCGAGGACGTTCGACTGAGTGTTCTCAAGCTCATCGAGCGGCCACAGCCGCTGTTGAAGCAGCTCGCGCGTCAATCCGGGCAGCGAGAGGATCGCTACGCCCACTTATTGTGCGGCGAGCCAAGCGTGCCGGAGCCCGTCAGCGCTGTGGCTCAGCGCAAAACAGCTAGCGGGAACGAGCGAACCATTGACGAGCTTCTGAGCAGAGTGGAATCACTGGAACTGGCAATGGCCGAACTAAAACAAAAACTGGGCTTGAAAAATGAAAATGAGGCCTCTGCCGATAAACAGAGCGAGTAAGTGACTGATCATTGGTCATCGCCCGTATTTGCGCGCAACAATTTTTTGTCAGGCTGTTTTCAGACAAGGGAAGCATAGCTCGCTCCGTGCCGGATGGCTGGCGGCAGCATGGCGAAAAAGGGCCCGCAGAAACGGAAGCAATGGGTGATCAGTGGCTAGGCAAAGCGGCGATTTCTCGAGCAATAGCTAGGCGCAGGCGTCAGAACAAACAAGCCATTTGGGCTAGCCTGCCACGGCGTGCTCTCGCACCAGCATCTGACAGAACTCGCGACCGATATCTTTGATATCGCGATCGTTGTGAAAGCAGATCGCACCCTCGATTCCGCAACAATCGTATTTGCGCGCGCGCTGCAGCCGCTCTTTGATTTCCAGCTCGCTCTCACTCTCACACTGACGAGCCTGCAGGCGCTCGAGCAGAATCTTTTCTGGTGCAGTGACAACCACAGGCACCAGTTCAGGAACACGAACTCGCGCCTCTTCCAGATAGGCACGAGAGCCATTAATCACCACATTAAAACCAGCGCGCAAGTCGGCCAAAACCGATTTATCGATGGCATAGCTGAGACTATGCGCCTGCCAGCACATCAGGAACTCTCCGCGCTCGGCGCGCTTGAGAAACTGCTCTTTGTTGAGCGGAATGTGCTGTTCACAGCGCCCATCGGGCGGCCGTGTAATAAAGCGTCGCGGAAACAACACGCCATCGGAGCGGTCCAAGCAAGCCTTGGCGTAGCCGATTAAACTATCCTTTCCACTGCCCGAGGGGCCAATCACAAAATAGAGCTTTCCAGACACGCTGTCTACCTGATCAAGGATGCGATATAGCAAGGGCATTCTGCCTCAAGCGCGGGTGCAGGACTAGCTCTAGAGGCAATAAAGGTTAAAAATAATCCACACTGACCCCGTAACTTTGTCGTGTGTCGCATTTTGAAGCAATAAAACTAGACATCGAGAAGCCAATCTGATGAGCAAACAAACACCGCTAGACTTTATCATTGCCCACCGCGGAGCCAGTGGTAGCGCGCCCGAAAACACCCTAACAGCCATCCAAAAGGCCTTTGATCTGGGCTGTCGCTGGATAGAGGTAGATGGCACGGCCACAGCAGACCACCAAGCAGTACTACATCACGACGACACCATCGACCGCTGCTCCGACGGCGAGGGCTTGCTGCTGGCCAAGAATTTGTCCGATTTGCAACAACAGGATTTTGGCTCCTGGTTCGAAGAGAAATTCACCGGTGAGCGCATCCCCACCCTGGCCGAATGCGCAAAACTGTGTGGCGACTTAGGCATAGGCTGCAACATGGAGATCAAAGTCGTCGATGGCTGGGAAGAACCGACGGCGGAAATCGTGTGTGAAGCCATTCGCGAGAGCTGGCCATCTTCGGCCCCAATAGTTATCTCTAGTTTTAGCCCCGAGGCACTCGAGGTGGCGCAGCAACGGCTGGCAGATATCCCTCGCGCCTATCTGGCAACGGTTATTCCGCGTGACTGGCGGCAAAAGCTAGAAGCGACAGGTTGTACAGCCCTGCATTGTGGCGACACCAAAAGACTCAGCAAAGCCGCCGTTCAGGAAGTGCTATCCGAAGGCTACCCACTGCGTGTTTACACCGTCGACAACCCACTGCGAGCAGCGGAGTTGCGCGGCTGGGGCGTGGAGAGCATATTCACTAACCACCCCGAACGCATGTTTGCTATTGCAGAGCTCTAGGCATATGGGTGCTCCCGAGATGCGAGTTAAGCACCCTCGGCACGCCCTTTAT
>JBMYWE010000263.1:0-4223 GCA_049607125.1 Granulosicoccaceae bacterium
CACAGCGCGGCGTACAGTGCCATTTGCATGATGGCGCTCAACGGGGAGCTAACCAGCCGGTAGACCCAGGGGTTGCAAAGCAAAAGAGCGACGGCAATGGTGCCGACCGCAGGCTGCGGAAACAGCAATTTGCAAATCCGACGCGTGTAAATACAGGCTGTCAGCAAGAACAAACTATTGAGCAGCACGACCGAAAATTTGATGCCTTCTTGTGGCAAGCCCATAAACGGCATCAGCAACACAGGGTACAGCGGGGGGCGATGAAAGACCGCTTGACCATCGGCGCTAAAGCGGTAACCGGTGCCTTGATAGAGGCTGGTGGCGAGTTCTAGGTAGCCATCATGGCCTATGCCACCAAATTTGGAGGCGATGCCGAATTGCGGCAGCCAAAAAACGATAAACAGGCCGATGCAGAACGGTAACAAGAAGGCAATGCCGTTGATCCAGCTGGAGTCACTGGAACGTTGGAGGCTCGGCGCGTCTATTCTTGATGTCATGTGTGTTGCTGCAGCTGGGTGTGTGAGCATGTGTTGTTATTGCCGCCGATGTATTGAGCCCATCTAGGCTCGTCAGTTTGCTTCAGTGATTGCGATTAGCTCGCTAAATCGTGTGGTCTCCTAGCCAAGACTTCGAGCTCGTATCGGGGGCATGTAGTCAGTCTACCCTACGAGTGTCTTGTGCGGTCAATCATCGACGGCGGAGAGTCGCGTTCTTACGCTTTAGAGCATAGACCCCGAGTGCAGGAAATTCGTTAATTTGACCGCTAATTTCGGGGAAATGTCGCTTTGTATGTCAGATTGCTTGTAGTTTAATGGGGTTGTTATTGGCCACCAGCTCGGCTCTTTGGGCGAAAAGCAGACACACAGCTGAGCTGGTGTTTACCGCTCTAATGGGCGTGATGGCCGTGCCCACTTTCGCTGCAATTTTAGGAGATATTTGTGCAGACAAAGATTGACCACTTGGTAATAACAAGCCCTGACTTGCCACGAGGTGTGGCGGCGATCGAGCGATTGCTGGGTGTGTCCTTACAGCCGGGCGGAGAGCACCCGCGCATGGGAACGCATAACTGCCTGCTCCGACTAGGAGAGGAGTTCTATTTGGAGGTGATCGCCGTTAATCCCGTCTTGCCCGCGCCCAATCGGCCGCGCTGGTTTGGCTTGGACACGCTAGACCAGCATAGTGATACAAGCCTGGTGACATGGGTACTGCAGTGCAGCGATATCGAGGAAGCGCGTCGAGCGGCAGCGCTACCTGCGGGCGAAATAGAGCCGATGTCGCGTGGAAAACTAAACTGGCAAATCACCGTTCCCGCTGACGGTCACTTGCGCTGGGGTGGGGCGCACCCGCAGTTGATTCAATGGGAGGCCCAGAGCCCCGTCAGCCAAATGCCGTATGCAGGTTGCTGCTTGAACCGCTTAGATATATATACCGCCGATAATGTTGCCCTTGATCAGCTGCTCTCGCGACTAAACTTTGTAGGGCCGGTGAGCGTGCATGCCTTAGCTGCAGGCACTCAAGCTTATGTGACTGCCCAGATCGAGACTCCAGCGGGTCTGCGCGTTTTGGGTGGCCCGCCCAAGCCCCCGCTGTGCACGTAAGTTGCATTAAACCCGGTATGGTGAAGTCAGTGATAGTCAAAAATGTAGTGGTGCTGGGTCTGTTGGCCTCGATGGCCAGCGTGCAAGCGCAAGAGTGCAAGGACAGCACAACTATTGGCTCTTGGCTGAGCGGGGAGGCGGTTGCTGACAACCCCGACGGTGAAGACTACGCCGCTGACTCGGGTTCGATGCTGATGCTCGGCTGTACCGTTTTCCTCGATAAAAGCTATCGATACACCGGTAATCTCTCGGTGGGTTATCGCTACCAGTTGGATAAATCTGGCAAAGGACGAAACTCGGGTTGGGCTGCAGAGGGCGGCGTCTCCGCGAACTTTGGCGGCCTCATGTTGGGGGTGGGAGCAATCTATCAGTTTAAGGCTGAAGTTCGGGATTACTTCGGCGCTCGCACCAAGATAGAACCATCTTTTGGCGGCTTTGTCTCTGCTGGTATCGCGTTGGGGCCGGGGCTGGAGCTGCAGGTCAGACGGCACTACCTAACGCTTGAGAGCGAGAGCGGCGATGCCTATGAACCCGCAGAGTATGGGGTATTCCTGCACCGTTCCTTTTAACTGTTACGAGGGTCCATGTACAGCGAGCAGGTCGTGCTACTGGCCTAGTGCGCGCTTTGAACTCCGCCAACAAGCTCTTCGGCTCCCAATTCTGTCGTTCCAAGCTAGCGGTGCTGAACAGTCTGTGATGTAACGTCTTCAAGCCTTTAGGCTCTGTATGCCTGGGTGTTTCTGGGGCAGTAAACCCAAGCGTGCGCGTCTTGGCTCTAGATTCAAACAATGATTGGTGGCTATGTTTTCACTCGTGATGCCGCAAGATGATCTTTGATACCTCCGTTTTCCCTCAACCTGGAAGTTAGCTGTGCTTCATATTCTGCTCGCCATTGCGCCTATCTTTGTGCTGATTGTGCTTGGCTATGCACTGCGGCGTGGCAATATCCCCAGTCTTGAATTCTGGAACCTCAACGACCGGCTGGTCTATTGGGTGCTGTTTCCGGCGATGTTGTTTTACAAAATGTCGACCACCACTTTTTCATCGCAACTTGTTGGCTCCTACGCGGTGGTAGTCGTCGGCGGGCTTCTGAGCGCGGTGGTATTTGCCTTGTTATGCGCCAGGTTTAGTGGTTACAGCGCTTCTGTGAACAGCAGCATTTTGCAGGGTGCCACTCGTCATAATGCCTTTGTGGCCTTGGCGATTTGCGAGGTTTTATTTGGTGCTGAAGGCCTGGCATTGGCTTCCTTGATCACTGCCATATTGATCCCCGCCACCAACATCAGCGTGGTTAGTCTGATGGTGGTGATGCTGCGGCAACCCAGCAAGGGCAACATCTTCTTGGCGATCCTCAAAGACCTGGCGCGCAACCCGCTGATACTCGCGGTACTGCTCGGTGTGTTGTGCAATAGTCTTAACCTCAAACATATACCCGTTCTGCACGACGTCGCCTTTTTGCTCGGAGGTGCGGCGCTGCCGGTGGTGTTGTTGTGCGTGGGCGCCAACATCCGGGTTCGGGCGATGGTTGCGTCTACCGTGCCGACGGTGATGGCTATTGTGGGCAAGATGATCGTGTTTCCCCTGAGTATTCTGGGGCTGAGCTTATGGGTGGGGCTGAGTGAAGTGCAGACCATGGTGGCCTTGGTGTTTGGCTGTGTGCCCACGGCGGCAAACAGTTATACCCTCGCCAGGCAAATGGGTGGCGACGCACCGCTGATGGCGGCGATCGTGACACTGCAGACCGGTCTGTCGTTTATCAGTTTGCCGCTGTGTATTTTGCTGGCGCAGAGCTATTACTAGTGGTCTGACAACTAAATAGATTAAGGCTCAGCGATCGTCGAAAAAGCGCATAAATCAACCGCCCTGCGGGAGCGTTCATGCTACCCGCTCGCTTCGTTGCAGCATTCGGACGTAACCCGTTATGCGCTTCGAGCTGTGCCTAACGAGTGCGCAGCAAAAAAGCTCTGAACCCGTAATTGTTCCATTGCCAGACCACTGGCGTTAGTCAGTGTGATGAGGCTTGGCCAAGTCGTCCAGAATTGGGCAGTCGGGTCGGCCATCTCCGGCGCAGGCGTGCACCAAGTTGGCCAGTGTGTCGCGCATGCCTTGTAGCTCGGCCAACTTTTGGTCAATACGCTGCAGGTGAGACTGCGCCAGCTCTTTTACATCACTGCTTGCTCGGGAGTTGTCTTCAAACAGGGCCAGCAGGTGGCGGCAATCGTCGATATTGAATCCGAGCGAGCGGGCGCGCGCCAAAAAATGCAGTTTGTGTAAATCGTTGGTGTCGAAGTTGCGATAACCATTGGCATCGCGGCTGGGTTTGATTAGCTTGATATCTTCGTAGTAGCGAATGGTCTTTGCGGGCAGGCCCGATTGCTTTGCTATTTCTCCGATGTTCACACAATGCCTCGCCGATAAAATGTAGGTGCGACTTCAGTCGCACAATTGAAGCTATTTGCTGCTTAATGCAGGCTGAACCCCGCGCAACCGCAGCGCGTTAAATAAAACAAACACACTCGACAGCGCCATGGCGCCCGCTGCCAACACGGGCGACAGATGGGTGCCGTTGAACGGGTAAAAAACACCCGCAGCTACCGGTATTAACAGCACGTTATAGGCAAAGGC
>JBMYWE010000264.1:0-4217 GCA_049607125.1 Granulosicoccaceae bacterium
TGCGCCTGGTCTCTGCCACGCATGTCAACCTAGAGCAGGCTGTAGAAGATGGCAACTTCCGAGAAGACCTCTACTACCGACTCAATGTTGTCACCCTAGACGTGCCAGCACTGGCCGATCGCCGAGAAGATATCAAACTGCTCGCCAACCATTTCATGCAGCAAGTGATCGAGCAAAACCCGCATTGTCAGGCACGCTCATTGTCGCCCGAGGCAACCAATCGACTGGTCAGTGCCCCCTGGCCCGGCAACGTACGTCAGCTACGCAACGTAATGGAGCAAGTGTGCGTGCTGAGCAGCACCCAAGTGATCAGTGAGCAGCTGGTCACTAGTGCCCTGCGCGGCAAGGACGACAGAATGCAACCGCTGGCCGAGGCGCAGACTGAATTCGAGCGCGACTACCTCGTCAGCTTGCTGCGCACCACGGCGGGCAATGTTACCCACGCCGCCAAACTGGCCAAGCGCAACCGCACCGAGTTTTATAAACTACTGCACAAACACAAACTCGACGCTGCCGTGTTCAGAAAAGCCAATTAACGCGCAACGTCTTTACGTTCGGAATGATTCGAACACCCAAACCAACGAGTGCACCTATGCGTCAACTACTCTCTCTGATCACCTGCACTGCGCTACTTGCGGCCACCCCAGCGCTGGCTCGCAACCACGAGCAGGCCAACCACGGCCAGCTCAGCCCAGAGTTGCGGCAGTGGAGTGACCAGCAGATCAATACGTGGCGCAAGTCCTCCACCACCTTGCTGCTAAACGACAGCGACGGCAAGCCGCTTGCCAACAGGCCCGTGCGCATCCGTCAAACCAAGCAAGGCTACTGTTTTGGCTCTGCGCTTAACGAGTGGGTACGCGAGGGCAATGATCACTTCAAACCCTCCGACCCAGCAAGGTTTCACCAGTGGTTCGAGCAACACTTCAATTGCGGTACCCCTGCCTCCACGTTGCACTGGAAACTGATGGAGGCTGAACCCGGCAAAGATGGCGTGGGCGTGTGGTACGCCGATGGCGCTATTCAGTGGATGTTCGACCGCAATATGCAAATGTTGGGTCACGCTGTCAGTTGGGAGAACCCCGAGTTGGTGCCGGATTGGGTAAAAAATGCTCCGGACGCCAACGCGCTTAAAAAGCTATTCAAAGGTCGAATCGAGCACTTGGTCGGCCGCTACAATCCGTGGATTAACCACTGGGTAGGTATCAACGAGATGCTCGACTACGACAGTATCTCCAAAAGGTTTGACAATGGCGAGTTCAAGTTCCGCCCTTGGCTTTATCAAGAACTCAAAAGCTACGATCCTTCGTTGAAATTACTAGTTAACGAAGCACACATCCTCGCCGAGCCCGGCCGCGTGGACGACTACAAAGCCCTGGTAACAAGCTTGATAGCAGACGGAGCCGAGATCGATATCATTGGTATTCAAGCTCATTTTTGGTCCAAAGATCAGGAGTTCATCAACTTTGAGGAGGTTAAATCGCGACTCGACAGCTTGGCGGAACTCGGCTTGCCTATATGGATTACCGAGTTCGACTACGCCCATGCATCTGAGACCGTGCGCGCCAACCAACTCGAGGGTTTCTATCGGCTCGCCTATGCGCACCCCGCCGTGCAAGCAATCAAGAGCTGGGGCTTCTGGGAAGGAGCACACTGGCGCGCGGATTGGGGAACCCCAGTCGCGTTGGTGGAGCAAGATTGGCGTGTGACCGAATCGGGTAAGCGCTTGGGCAAGCTCATGGGTGAATGGAAAAGCAACGCCGAATTGAACACCAATGCCAATGGAGAGTTAGAATTCCGAGGCTTTCACGGCAGCTATATTGCCGAGTACCAAAACAGCAGCGGCAATACGGTACAAAAGAAGTTTGAGCTATACCCCCAACAATAGATTCAACCCGTTAACTTCGACCAAGCGACGTGAATTGATCTCGCAGCTCATATTGAGACCGGGTGCAGCGCCTAAAGAAAACCTTGATATTTAGACTCACGAAGTTCTCTAGCTACAGCAACCACTCGACGGGTAACCACGATATAAGGTAGACGGCCAACCGCTGCCAGAAACTGGTACCAGGCTCGGTGTTGTATTTTTTTTGCACAACTTGGCCATCTTGAGTCGTGTTCTCGGTCCACTGCAATTGGCCATCTGCAAGCAACTCGACCTGATAAGCCTTATCAACTAAAAGTTGTTGCAATACCGAGCTCGCCCTCGCTCCGTATTCAGGGCTACTGAACACCACACCCATTTCAGTGTTGTGAATGGCGGACCGAGGATCGAGATTAAACGATCCGACAAAGCTGTGCTGTTTATCAATCAAAAATGTCTTGGCGTGCAAACTAGAGCGTGCTGAACCAAGAAGACTAAACGTGCGCTCCTCATTGCTCGTCGCTTTTAGTTCAAAGAGCTCCACACCCATTTCTAACAATTGTCGCCGATAGTCGATATAGCCCGAATGTACGGCGGCGACATCGTTTGCAGCAAAAGAATTCGTGAGTATGGTGACTGAAGAGCCTTTTTTCATTAGCTCAGAAAACAGCTTTAATCCCTGCTCACCCGGAATAAAATACGGCGATACAATGAGCAGTTCCTGCTCTGCTGATGACATCAATTGGAGGACTTTCGGCGCCAACCAACCACCTTTGTCAAATAATCCAGAGAGCACTTTTTGTGGTGCGTCATAGATAACAGCGTTTTCACTGAGGTAGACCTCAGACGATTCACTGGCGGCAATGAGTTCAGTGACAATCGGCACATCCGAGCGCTGCATCGTCTCGCGAAACACGGCGAGCGAGCTAACAATCGATTGCTTCCAGAGCTGATAAGTTTGATCCTCCGCTGGAATATCCAATTCCCCGATATCCACGGCAATACCGCTGTACCAGTAGGCATTAAATTCACTCGAGACAGCCTTTGAAACAGGCCCTGCTGCCAGCACATCAAAGTCAAGGAAACCGGTAAGCGTATTCACCTCGAAATACTCGTTTCCAACATTCCGGCCACCGACAATTGCAGTGATACCGTCTGCGTTAAAAGACTTGTTGTGCATGCGCCGAGACGAGCGAGGAAACCGCGCAATAAAATCCACCGCTCTGACGGACCGGGTATAGACGGGGTTAAATACTCTAATAGATAAGTTGGGGTGTTCCGCCACCAATCGAATCAGCAGGCTCTCACGACCGGCAGTGTCCATATCGTCCATCAACAGACGTACGCGAACGCCTCGATCGGCGGCCTCTACGGCAGCGGCAAGCAAGGCTCGACCTGTATCGTCGTCATGAAACAAGTAGTACTGCATATCCAGCGATACACTCGCTTCATCGGCCAGTTGAATCCGACGGATCAGCGCTAAATGCGCATTGCCCAAGGGCACGACAAGCGATTGCTCTGGGCCAGCGGTAGCCAATTGTTGATCGACCAGCTGAAACAAAGATGTCGTTTGGTCTACCGCGTACTTGGGAATAGTCTCTGGCTTCACTTGAAAGCGCTGCTCCCCCAAGAAGCGGAATATTCCGAGCACACATACAACCACAATAAAGAAGAGCAAGAAATGCCGACTGGCTTTCACTGAAAAATCCCTTTAGTTCTGAGCTAATTAGTCTTCGCGACCTTTGTTCATCATCGCCTTTAAATCCGCAAACGGATTATGCGTTACTTCTGGCGCTACCCCGTCTTCACCGTAGGTCACCTGTTCCACAAAACGCTGGTGTTCGTTGTCGTGGCAAAAAACACAGAGCAACTCCCAATTGGAGCCGTCGGGTGGGTTGTTGTCGTGGTTGTGATCGCGGTGGTGAACGGTGAGCTCGCGCAAGTTTTTGTGGTCAAACTCGCGCTGACAGCGACCACACACGTGTGGGTAGAGCTTTAAGGCACGCTGGCGATAGCCGTCTTCACGAGAGGCGTAGTCGGCGCGTGCTTTGGCCACAATGGCGTCGAGCTTGTCTGTGTCGGGTTTTTTGCTGGTCGGTCGCATTGAGGGCCTCCTGGCAACTAAGAGTTGCCCAGAGTATGCAGCAGTTGAGCACGAACTCCAAAAGCAGAATTTAGCGTCAACTTACAACCCAATTGGCTGGCGCATCTCGGTGGTAGTTCGCGCATAAGAACCCGTCTGGATCTCTGAGTATCGTTGTGCGGCCAGATCGACCAAAACGCACTCTGGCCATAGGTGCAAACACAGCCCCAAACACCCGTTCCAAGCGCTCACACAACGACGTGATCTATACAT
>JBMYWE010000265.1:0-4201 GCA_049607125.1 Granulosicoccaceae bacterium
CAGAGGTGGGTTCATCAAACAGCATCACCTGCGGATTCATACAAAGGCTGCGGGCAATCGCCACCCGCTGCTGCTGACCACCGGACAACTGCCCGGGATACTTGTTCGCCTGATCCGGAATCTTCACCCGCTCCAAATACTGCATAGCGATCGCTTCTGCTTCATGCTTCGGCATCTTCCGCACCCACACCGGCGCCAGAGTACAGTTCTCCAGCACTGTCAGATGGGGGAACAGGCGCGCCTCTTGAAACACATAACCGATGCGTCTTTTGTGCGCGGGAACGTCAACGCCCGCGTCGCTGTCGAACAGGGTGCGCCCGGCGGCCACAACCCGGCCACTGTCGGGTTGCATCAACCCGGCTATTTGATTGATCAAGCTGGTTTTGCCACAGCCCGAACGACCAAAAAGCGCCGTGATACCGGGTTTGCATTCAAAATCCACAGCCAAAGTAAAATGGGCGAGCTGTTTGCGCAGAGCTACTTGCAAGCTCATTGGCCGTGCACCCGCCGGTTGAGCCGTGCGCCAAGCCACTCGGCCAGTAGCAGCGCACACAGAGATATCACTACTGATAGCAGCGCAAGTTGCAAAACACTGTTCTCCGCCCCGGGTATTTGCAGCTGAGTGTAGATAGCACTGGGCAGGGTGCGCGTCTCGCCGGGGATATTGGCGACAAAAGTGACGGTGGCGCCGAACTCGCCCAAGCTTTTGGCGAATCCGAGTACGGCGGCGGCTATCAAGCCTGGTGCCGCCATGGGTAGCGTAACGGTTAAAAATATGACCGATTTAGAAGCGCCGAGCGTGGCGGCGGCACTGTGAAGGCGCGTGTCTATGGCTTCTAGGGATAACACGATAGGCCTTACCATCAAGGGCAAGCTCATCAGTGAGGCTGCCAAGACAGCGCCCGTCCACTTGAACGCGAGCACAATGCCGAAGGTGTCCGCTAACCAGGCGCCGAGTGGCCCTTGGCGACCAAAAGTCAGCAGCAGAGCATAGCCCGTGACCACCGGAGGCAGTACCAACGGCAGGTGTACTAGCGCGTTGAGCAGGTTGCGACCGGGGTAGCGTTTGTTGGCTAGCAGTAAGCTCAAGCCGAGTGCAATAGGTAAAGTTAGGGCCGTGCTCCAACCGGCCACTTTGAGGCTTAGGTGCAGTGCCTGCCAATCTTGTGCGCTCAACTCCACAATCAGTTGGCCAAGTCGAATCCCTGCTGCTCAAACAAGTGTTTGGCAGTGGGCGAGCGGAGATAGTTGAGCAAACTTTGTACGCCTTCAGTGGGGTTTTGGCCAATGGCGGCGATAGGGTAGTTAATTAAATCGCCAGGCGGCAGCGGCAGCTCGCTGATTACTCGTAGCTTGGGCACGGCAACGAGGTCGCTGCGGTAGACGATACCCAGCGGTACTTCGTTGCGTTGAAGTAATGCAAGGGTGGATCTGGCGTCTTCAGTCGGAGCGAGTTTGTTCTGCACTTGTTGCCACAGGCCTGCGACACGCAGCGCGCTCTCCGCGTATAACCCGACGGGCACATGTTGTGGATCCCCCACTGCCAGCCGTTTGTCGCCTAACAGTTGCTCGAGTTCTGCTGCGGACGGTAGTGAGTTCGTTGGTGTAAAAGCAGACTCTGGTGGCGCCACCAGCAGTAAGCGGTTGTGCAGCAAGATTTGCACACCCTCGGTTTGCACTAGGCCTGCATCAACCAGTGTTTGCATCCATCGCGGGTTGGCGCTGATAAACACATCGGCAGGTGCGCCGTAAGCTATTTGCCTTGCAAGGGTGGAGCTAGCCCCGTAACTGATCAAAAGCTCTTGTGAGTGAATGGCTTTGAAATCTTGAGCGATGGGCTCCAAGACACTGGCGAGGCTGGCTGCGGCAAAGACGCGAATAGGGACGATATCCGTGCTCCACACTGTTTTGTTCAGCGAGAGGCTGAGCAAAAACAGTAGTGCAAGTAAGCTTGGGCGAACGCTTCGCAAGCGCTGTGACTCTGCTAACCCGATGCGCCTTGACCCACAAAAGGGTTGGTCGCGCGTTCTTGACCCAGGGTGCCGGTGGGGCCGTGACCCGGAATAAAGGTGACGTCATCGCCCAACTGCCAGACTTTGCTGGCGATGGTGTCGAGCAGTTGTTGGTGATTGCCTCCAGGTAAATCGGTACGTCCAATAGACCCTGCAAACAGCACATCGCCAATTTGCACCGTGCGTGAAGCCCTATCGAAAAACATCACATGACCCGGTGCGTGCCCAGGGGTGTGATACACCTCTAGCGTGATTTCCCCAACGTCAACCGTGTCGCCCTCGTTTAACCACTGATCGGGCTGCACTACCTCGACCGGTGGCATACCAAACATCTGCGCTTGCTGGGGCAAGTTGGCCAGCAGAGGCTCGTCGTCTTTGTGCGGGCCGATGATTTGCACGCCGTAGTGATCGGCGCACTCGCGCGCCGCCGCGGCGTGGTCGATATGACCATGCGTCAGCAGGACTTTTTCGATTTCAAGCCCTGCCTCGCTGACGGCGGCGAACACATTGGGCAAATCGCCGCCGGGGTCGACAATGGCGGCCTTGTTGCTCTTCTCACACCAGATCAGGGTGCAGTTTTGGGCGAAGGGCGTGACGGGGACAATGTGATAACGCATGGGAATCCTTGGCGGTTTGTCTAGGCGTTGAGATCGGGGATGAGTTGGCTCTCAATCAGTTCGATGCGGTCGCGCAGCGAGAGCTTTCGCTTTTTCAGTCGCCTGATTTGTAGTTGATCGGTTTGTGGCTGCGCTTGAAGGGTGTTGATCACCAAATCGAGATCTCGGTGCTCGTGGTGTAGCTCCGTGATCAGCAGTTGTAGTTGTTCGCGTTTGGTGTCGTCCATCCGAAACCTCGTTGCAGGGCTTCCGGCCCTTAGTGTTGGTCGCGGCGACCGATTCTTCGATCGCCAAGTATACTTTTTTAGCCCGTCACAAGCGGTTGTTATCTATAGGCCTGGCCTGAATTTGCACTGGCCCAGCGTTCGGGTCGCTTGCTTTTGACATCGCCGCTTTGCAAACTGGCTGCTTCCCTATTCTAACCCTAAAGCTGCCAGCCTACACCGTGTATATCACTTCTGACACTTCTCCCCGCGCGTATGCTCATACGGGCGCCAGCGGGACCTTTCGTCAATCAGCTCAAGACTTTATCGTCAATGAGCGGCTTCCCTTTGAGCCCGATGGTGCCGGCGAGCATTTGTTGGTTCAAGTGCGCAAGACTGATCAGAATACCGATTGGATTGCCAAGTGGATGGCGCGTTGCGCCGGAGTTGAGCGGCGCGAGGTGGGCTATTGCGGGCTGAAGGACCGCCATGCGGTGGCCACACAGTGGTTTAGTGTTCCCGCTACGCGGGGTGAGCCAGACTTGAGCGAACCGCCGGAGGGCACCGAGCTGCTGCAAAGTGTGCGACACGGACGCAAATTGCGACCCGGTAGCCACGCGGCCAACCACTTCGTTTTGGTATTGCGTGACATCGAGGCTCCCAGTTTGCTGCAAGCGCAACTAGAGCAAGTGGCGGCGGGCGGCTGCCCCAATGGTTTTGGCTTGCAGCGCTTTGGCCGAGAGGGCGGTAATTTGCTTGCGGCCCTGGAGTGGTTTGGTGGCGGCAAAAAGCCCAAGCGTCATCAGAAATCGCACTATCTCTCCGCCGCCAGATCGGCCATTTTTAACGCTGATGATTATGAACAAACCATCGCAAAAATGCGAGAGAAAATGATTCGATGAAAGCGTATACTATGCTTTTTTATGAATATCATTTTGACCTACTTCTACAGCTACTTGATTGGCTGAAATACTTTGTTGATTAATATTTTGTTCTATTGTAATTACTTCTCTTTTTGTAATTTTCAATTCTTCTTGCAAAGAATTCACTTGATACTGCAATTGCATGTTCCAAACAAATAAACCAACAACACCAATAGTAAATGGCAAAAACTTCAACCAAGATTGCCAAACAGGTATTTTTGAAGGCAATTGCTTATTGACTTGTTCCCAACCACCTTTACTTGGCGATAAAGAACGAGGTGTTTCTGCGCTATTCTTTAATAATTTTTCAAAATCTTTACCTTTCATCTTATCTTGTTTTCTCTAAAATATCTGGATAATAAATACCTGCAATCTTTTGAAGCTTCACTCTTGCTTTGGACAAATTTGACTTGGATGTACCAATCGAAATGTTCAACATTTTAGCA
>JBMYWE010000266.1:0-4183 GCA_049607125.1 Granulosicoccaceae bacterium
GGCGGCAATCGCGGCGACATCGACAATGTTGCCAGCGGGATTGCCAATGGATTCACAAAATACAGCTTTGGTACGTTCATCGATAAGCGCGGCCATGTCATCGCTGGAGTCGCTGGCGGAGAAACGCACGTCTATGCCCATCTTTGGCAGCATATGAGCAAATAGTGTGTAGGTGCCGCCGTACAGTTGAGGGGTGGCAACGATGTTGTCACCTGCCTCGGCGATGGTGAGAATGGCGTAAGTGATCGCGGCGCTTCCGGCTGATACGGCTAGAGCGGCCACGCCGCCTTCAAGAGCGGCCACGCGTTTTTCCAGCACGTCTTGCGTGGGGTTCATGATGCGCGTGTAGATGTTGCCGGGAACGGCGAGATTGAACAGATCTGCTCCGTGTTGGGCGTTGTCAAACTCGTAGGCAACCGTCTGAAAAATAGGGGTGGCGCAGGCTTTGGTAGCATCGCCGTCATAGCCCTCATGGATACAGATGGTCTCTTTTTTCATTTCTCGCTCCGATCGATGACTCAAAACAGAAAAAGCCAGCGTCAAGCTGTGAAAGCTCACACGCTGGCTTTAGCAGGAGTAGGCGTGCGCTCCCAATTGTTTCTGGCGGTGGAGCGCGCGCTGTCAATCCTCAGTGATGCCTGCCGACTATTCGAACTCCATTGACTGGTAGATGCGGGCGGCATTTCTAAGGGCCAGCTCGCGCCAGGTATCAAGGTGTTCGTACATGCTTTGATCGATCGCGTAGGCGTCGACCATGCTGCCGCCGTCATCGAGGATTGTGCCGATATTATCGCGCATATAGACCAAATAGTCTTTGGTGTATTGGGTGACTTCGGCCATATTGGTGGGGCCGCCGTGTCCGGGAATGACAATCTCAGCGCCCAGTGCTTCAAAGGTATCCCAAGTCTCCACCCAACCAGCGGTGTCGGTGTGTTCAAAGACTGGTAGTAGGCGCTCGTGAAAGGCGGTGTCGCCGGCGATCACGATCTTTTGGCCGGGCAGCCACACTACGATGTCGCCGGGGCTATGCGCGGGTCCCAAGTACTTAGCTTCGATGGTCTCGCCGCCCATCTCGACCACCCACTCTTCGTCAAAGACAATATCAGGCAGCGTGATTTCAGTGCCGGCACCCTTGTCACGGCGGCCGCTTTTCATGCGAGCGAGAATAGTTTCGCCGTGCGATTCGATTTCGTCGTAAGTCTCTTGGTGGGCAACAATTTGTGCGCCTTGCTCTTTCCAGTAGTTGGAGCCCAGCATGGCGTGACCTTGACCATTTTCGAGCACCACGTATTTCACCGGTTGCTCGGTGATCTCGCGGATGGCAGCGTGCATCGCCTTGGCCAGCAGGTAGTTGTCACTGGCATTGACCAGCAACACGCCCTCGGTGGTGACTACAAAGCTAAAATTGTTATTGTGACCAGAGTTGGCATAAGTGGGTGGAGCGGTGGCGCCGATTGCCGACCAGACATTCTTGCTCACTTGCTCGGGTTTGCTGTAGAGCAGGGTATCGAGCGCTTTGTCTTTGGGGTCGACTGGGTGACCGGCTTCGGCCCATTTAAAAAAACCGTCGGTGTAGTTGCTGACGTTGGTGTAGCCCATATCCCTGAGAGTGACAGCAGCGAGTGGGCTTCTCTGGTTGATGCCACAGTACACCACGATCGGCGCATCCTTATCTTCTATGGCATCTTCAGCGCGAAATTCTAGCCAGCCGCGCGGGATCTCCAGATTGCGCATGGCGTCTATGGTGCCACCGAGGGTGTCTATTTCCTCACGGTTGCGCACATCGATCAACCAAGTGGTGGGACTGGCGTCCAGCATGTCTTTGAGTTGAGCGGTGTCTATATTGTTGATGCTGGGATTGAGCTGCTCGAGCTTCTTGAGGCCGTAACTTTGTTCTTCAGCGGAGGCTGAAAAGCAAAGCGTCAGAGACACGGCCAATGCGGCAGTTTTTTTGAGCTTCATCACAAGTGCTTCCCTTATTTTGTGGTAGGGCGGTCTCTCATATTAACAAATCTTGATGTGATAGCGCGATAGCCTGCGCCAGAACCTCAGCTGTCGAACTTTCTGCACGTTTTGCAGGTGATGCTGAAAAATCTCGCACAGCAGCCAAAGCTGAAAGCAACTGTGAACTGGTCGACGTTTTCTCGCGCTATTTCACGCGAAGATGCTCAGTCCTCTCTCGATGAGTGTTTCGCATGTCTGTTGGGCCGCACCGCTGGCTGGTATTTTTTGCGTTCAAGCTGTTGCTACTCCAGGGTTCTGTCGTCTGTGCTGCGCCAACTCAGTCAACCGTGCTCAACAATGGTTTAGTTGTGCATTTGAACCCGATAGCTACTGACAGCCAGCACCTTGACTTACGCTTGATTCTCAAACAAGGGGCGGCACACGAGCAAGCCGGGCAACGCGGCTGGTCGCATTTGATTGAGCATATGGCCTTCAACGGTACCGAGCGCTTTAAAGCCGCTCAGATTCGCTCGCTCTACCAACGTCACCACCTGCGCTTAGGGCGAGATGTTAACGCTGAAACTGGCGATCAGCACACGGTTTACCAACTCAGTGTGCCCGGTGATAACGAAGCTCTATTAAGGCAAAACCTTGAGTTGATGGTCGATTGGCTTTCGGCGATGAGGTTTTCGGCCGCGGATTTGCAGCGAGAAAAGCGTATTGTGGCCGCCGAGGCATTGCAGATTCAAACGCACGAATCAGAGAATCAGCCATGGCACGAGGCCTTTGTGACTGGCGCTGCCTTGAACCATACCGCCATCGGTGAGATGGGAGACGTGCAAAGCGCTACGGTGGCCCAGTTAAAAGCATTCTGGCAACGGGGTTACAGGCCTGATCGAGCCGAAGTTGTGCTGACCGGTGACTTTATCCCCGCAGCAGCGATGTCGGTCATTCGCGCCACGCTGGGACGATTGTTCAGCGGAGTAGCGGTTGAGAAAAAATCATCGCCCGAGATCAAAGTGGTACCGCCTGCCGCGTTTCTGAGTAAGCTCGATAGCCATAAGCCTCAGGTGTTGTTGGCCGCCGTGGCAGAGGGAGACGAGGCTGCTGTTGAGCTGAGCCTGTCGATGTTGGCTCTGCATTTAAAGCTTGATTTGGCAGGGGCAGATGCGCGTTGTCATGGCCTGCGGCGAAAGACGCATGTACTGAGCTCCGCGCACGAATTGGAGTGGCTAGAGCTCAGTGCTGGCGAAGGTGCTGAGCTACTTTGTCTGCACAAATTGACCGCTGCGGCTCAATCGTTGGCCGCAGGTTCAGTTGATCAAAACTTTGTAATGCAGCTATTTCACCGCGCTCAGTCTGAGCGGCAAAGGCACCAGTTGTTACAAAAAACTAGACAGCTAAGCTTGATCGCCGATGAACTGCAAGTCCGGCTGTTAGCAGGTGCGACTCCGCGGACCCGTGCTGAACACTGGCAACAAGTGGCTGATTTGCTAGGCCGTGCTGACGAGCGCAGTGTGCTCGAACTACTGCGTACCCGACTCGATCAAAAGGCGCTGAGTCTAGTGGTTGTAGCGCAAGAAATGTCAGCGCTGGACGAGTCGGATCTGCTCGCCTTGTGGCAGCGGTCGAGTGAGCAGCCAATTGAACCACTGACACGGGCTGGATACACCTTGGCCAAGGCGAGTGCTCGCCCGGCGGTGAGCGTGACTCAGGGCACCGGTGTACAGCGTAGCTTGCGCTATGCCAATGGGGCGCAGGTGCATCTGTTACAGACGGACAACATACACGACCACTTCGATGTGCTGATGGTGCGTGAAGGCGGGCTCTTGTCGTTGCCGTCGATGTTGGTCTCCGCCGCTGTCAAGCTGCCAGCGATGTTGCCTCTGTTGGGAGTGGAGGGGAATTCCGCTGCCGATGTACAAGCGGGCATTCGCGAACACAGGCTGGGTATCCATTGGTTTGTAGAAAACTTTCGTCAAGGGGTTCGCGCGAATTCTCGTGGAAAAAGTGCGCCAGCTTTGTTTAGCCTGCTGCACCAGGTACACCTACCTGGGACGGTAGAATTTGAATTGCCACCGAACTCACAGACGGTGCGAGCTGTCACCGATCAAGGACGGCGACAATTACATCGGGTCATTTGGCGCACGCTATACGATCTGGGTGAACCTGTTCGGCCTGAGGTACCCAAGGTGTTGAATGCGAAAAAATTCGCGCAGGCGCGTGAGAGCTTGTTCGA
>JBMYWE010000267.1:0-4172 GCA_049607125.1 Granulosicoccaceae bacterium
GCTCCAGCGGAAAACTGACGGTGGCGGTACCAAAATCTACGTAGCCGTCGCCGTCGCTGTCTGAACAGCTTGCACTTGGCATATTGGGGACACAAGCGTCTGCGGGCGCACTGTCAGCACTATCCGCCGTGCCGTCACCGTCACTGTCTGCACTCAGCGTACCGGCGTCTGTTCGCGTAACAGCGTTGCCAGCCGCGTCGAGTTGGTCCTGGTATGTCGCAGTGGCCGTGTCACCCATATTGGCGTTTAGTACGCCGTCGCTGTTGTTGCCCGTGGAGCCCGCAGCGGTAGCCAAGCTTGCGCTAAATACTGCAGTGCCCGGGCCTGTTTCGGTCAGCATAATTTGCTCAAACTCGCCGGTGCGATCATTTACGACGACCACTGCCACGCTTTCAATCACGGCAGGGTTAGTGTTCAGATCTCCGTCTGTCACCGTTACGGTTAAGCTGTCTCCGAGTAAGGCGACGTCAGAGAGATCAACCGACCCGTCCGCTCCCGTAACAGGTGTGTCATCGCCCACTACATAGGCGATGGTGGTGGCGATAGCAGAGAGACCGTAGACATAAGTATCGACGTAGCGCACGTTGCCAAATCCGGTTGAAGAGAAATCTCCCCACGTATGGCGACCAGCAGCTGTGCTTGACGATACTCCGTTGGGCAGGGTTGATGTGCCGCCGGAGCCGCCGAGCAGAGTCTCGTCGTCCCAGTAGACTTGTGTATTTGTCAGGTTGCCCGCTTGGTCTGACTGGAAAATAGTCAGCCCGTCTTCGCTTGGTCCGCCGCTGGTTTCGACGTCATTGGCGATAAAGTGATACTCGCCCATGCGCACCGTGACGCGCGCGTTGTAGCTGTTGGCTGGCAGGGGGTTTCCGCTGGCATCGTTTCCGTCCCAGCTTACCGAGTTTAATCCGACAGTGGTCTCCCCCAACAGCAGTACGTCGCCTGCGTCGCCAAAGCTCCCGTCTCGATCGATATCAATAAAGATGGCGTAGGTGCCCGCGATGTCGGAGTCAAACTCAAAACTTCCGGAGTCTTGCACACCCACAGTGGAGCCAGGGGAAATGGCAGCATCTTCGCCCTCGCTGTCTATAAAACGCAGGCCAGACACCTCGGGTGGATCGACTGGCTGGGGATCAGCGATGGCGGGAACACCGGTATAGACGGGGAATTGGTAGCTGACGGTGTTGCCGGAAGTAGGAGTTGAGTAGCCAGAGTTCGGTGCATCGACACCGATATTATTGGCGACAATCGAATAGCCATAGCCTGCAAAGTTGTTGAGGTCTAGCATCCAGATGTAGTTGGTGTCAGGCCTTCCTCCAGGTACCAGTGCATACAAATTTGCGTCGGTGGAATCGGCTTCGCTAAAAGAGCCTGCGTTGATGTTCCAGCTGTAGGCCCAGAGGCGGCCTGCTTCTGCGGTTGGATCAGGGTAACTTGTCGTATCCGGAGTTATTGAGATATCAAAACGCTCGAAAAAACTGTCGTTGAAAGCTGTACCTGTGGTGTTTTGCATTTCGATTCGATAGGCGCCAGTCGTTGTCGAGGCATAGCGAAACGGGTTTGTCAGCGGTGCTGTCATCGGATTGTTGCAATCGATCAAGCCCCCATTCGGGCCTGAGCCGTCATCCAGTGTTTGCGCAGAGCCAAACACCGATGAGCCGCTGGGGTCGAAGATATCGACGGTGATGCTGTCTGTGTTTGCGCGGCCGCACGCAGAAATGTTGATGACCTCCCCCACCGACATCACGTCGACAAACAACGAGGCAGAGTCTGCGTCGCTGGCGTAACCGCCCTGGGCCAGTGCTCGGTCGTAGTCGAGCATGCGCTGTGTCAGACCAAATTGAGCCGAGCCCTCAGCAAAGGCGGGACTGACCCAGCTTGCACTGGCGGAAATTAACAGCGCAAAGCATGCTTTCGCCAGTGGGCTTCGTCGATGACAATCAAAGCTCGATGACACGTTTCACTCCTGTCGGCTTTTAGCAGCCGAGTGTTCTAGGCATTGGTCAGGGAGTGATAGCGCGGAGGCGCGGTTTTCCCTGCGTATTGAGATTCGCGCGCGTAGTTTTTTGAAGGCTCAGCATCGAACAGGGGCATGTGAGCTGCCGCTGGAACAATCGCTATGGTCTTCGCCTTGGCGGCGATTTCTCAGATCATCGCTGCACTAGCAGTTTGAGCGCCAACCTAAAACGGACTTAAGTCTTTGCTTTTAAAGTTATTTATGCACTTGTTGCAGAAATTTACCAGAGCCCTGATGTAGTAAGCCGTTGAGGGTGTTGGGGAAAGTAGATATGCAAGTCTTTTCAGTGAACTTTTAAACGTGACCAATGTGCAATGCGATGTCTAGGCAGCCCGTTGTCCCAGTACATGCCCGATCGTGATAGAGATTTTGGGCCAGTCGATAATCTGACGCTAAAAGCCTCGATAGTTGGCGTCGCTCTTTTAATTGAAGTGAAGCTACTCGGTACTTGGAGTGAGTAGTTTGAAGCCAGAAACCGCCAATGAGTGCGGAAACGATGTGCAAGTAGTGGTGTGCAAAAAAATAAAACATGGTCGGCTGTTGGGTGATTACTTTTTTAGATTTCTTAGAGGCAATCAAGAGGTTGTGCAGGCTGGCGTGATGCGATTGCTTAAATCGAGGCTGAGCTTATGCGCTAGCGATAAACCCAGTGGACGCAGTTTTGCTCTTTTAAGAAGACTTCTGCATCGGCGCCCTTGAGAAGAGCCAAAGTGGACAGCAAACCCGCTTCGATACATTGACCTCGACCGACCGTGACACTGTTGGGTGCGTCGACAACTGGCCAGCCGGTGTGCGGGTTGAGTACGTGGCCGTAACGGATGCCGTCTTTGAGCACAAACCGTCTGGCGTCACCGCTGGTCGCGAGGCTGCCTGCGGCGAGCTCAAGCACAGCATGGGTGCCGCTGCCCGCGTGATTCTCGATGCCTACTTGCCAAGCCCGGGCACCCAGCGGTGGGCGGTTGGCGCGCAAGTCACCGCCAAAGTTTATCAATATGGGCACATCGCTGAGCTCTGTCACCAGCAAAGCTGCTCGGTCTACGGCGTATTCCTTACCTATGCCGCCTAGGTCAATCTCCATGCCTGTGGGCATACAGAGCTTTTTGCCGTCCCATTGCACCTTGTCCCAACCTATCAATGGCAACAGAGTGTCTATTGTAGACTGGCTTGGAACGCCGCTTCCTCCATTGAAATGCCAAGCCCGACGCAGCACGCCACTGGTAATGTCAAAAGCGCCGTCGGAGAGTTGCCAGCATGTCTGCGCAAAGTTGAGTAGTAGGGCCAGTTCGGTGTCTACCTCGAGCTCGGTACCGCGGGCGTTGTTGATCTGATACACGAGATTATCGTTGCGATAACGCGAGTAGCGATCTTCGATTCGCCAGGCTTCCTGGCTAGCCGTTTCACAGATGTGGCGTGCTAGTGTTGGGTCTTCGCTGTGCACCATCAGCTCGCAAGGGCTGGCCATAGCAAAAAAACGCCCAGCGTAGCCGGGCGTTTTTCGGACAAACTCTAGTTTGCGTGTGCTCACATCACGCCACGTACGTTAGCGGCAAATGGCTCGGCCCGCATAAAGCCAACGACGCGCAGGTTGCGCTGTTCCTGGCCGTCTAATCCAAAAAATAGAATGGCCGGTGGGCCAAACAGACCAAAGCGCTTGAGCATGGCCTGGTGCTCTTCGTTGTTGTCGGTGACGTCTACTTGTAAAGTGACAAAATCTCCGAGCGCCGCTTGTACCTGTGGATCGGTAAAGGTGAAAGCCTCCATCTCTTTGCACGAGGTGCACCAGTCGGCGTAGAAGTCGAACATCACCTTTTTGCCCTGCGCATTGGCGCTGGCGATGGCGGCATTTAGTTGGACGTTGTTGTCGACTTGAGTGAAGTGCAGCTCTGCGGAGGCCGTGCTTCCACCAGCGCTCAGTCCGACGCCTGCCAGCGGCTTGAGCAGGCTCTTGCCACCACTGGCTGCGCCTACCATCAGCAATGCGCCGTAGATCAAAAATACAAGCCCGATCCCGCGCCAGAGCTGATACCAGCCGCTCTTGCCCTCGGCGGGTTTTTCCAGTGCGCCCATGTAAACGGCGCTGACAATAAGCAGCATGGCAGTGAGCGCCAAAATCGCGGGAGCGGGCAAAACGCGCTCGAGCATCCAAATAGCCATG